>CATLEG010000056.1 GCA_949915775.1 uncultured Candidatus Melainabacteria bacterium
TTATAATTACAAAGTCTTTTATCATGAATATAATCAAGGCAAAGGGGCAGCATTAAGGACAGGTTTGAAAGAAGCTACAGGTGATATTGTTGTAATTCAAGATGCTGATTTAGAATATGATCCGATAGATTATAAACCATTAATTCAACTTATTCTTGATGGAAAAGCTGATGTTTGTTACGGTTCAAGACTATCTGGCGGAAAACCTTCACGCTCATTCATGTTCCACCATCTTTTAGGAAACAAGTTTTTATCACTTTTAACAAATATTTTATACGGTTCAACATTGACCGATATGGAAACTTGTTATAAAGCTTTTAAAGCAGATTTTATTAAAGGTATTGAAATCAAATCAAACAGATTTGATTTTGAACCTGAGATTACTGCTAAAGTTTTAAAACGTGGAGCAAGACTCTTTGAAGTTCCAATATCATACTATGGAAGAGAGTTTGCAGAAGGTAAGAAAATCACTTGGCGCGATGGAATACATGCAATTATTGCTCTGATTAAGTTCAGATTTACTGATTAATGAAAGGAAGTGTTATGAAAAAAATTATTTTATCTTTAATTTTAGCAAGTTCTCTTGCTGTTCCAGCTTTTGCGGCATCTTGGAATGCTGTTAACAGAGTTCCAGTCGTTGGTAAACAAGTTTTGGACAAAAATAGTTTACCATCAAATGCGAAATTTGTCATAACAGAAACTGCTGTAACAAACAGCACATCAAATACAAATAATGAAATTTATATTCAAAAAACTGATTTAGGATACACTGGAAACGATAATGAAGTTGCTGCAATTGTTGCAAAAGAACTCGGAATAATTATTAATGCAAATGCATCAAAGAAAAAATTCGTTTCAAACATTGCATCAGCTTTAGCAGGAAGCATTACTGATGAAAGTGCTCAAAATAAAGCACTTATTATTAATGAACTTACAATGAATAATATGTCTGAAAAAGACCAGATGAATGCTGATGTAACAGGTACGGATTTGATGATTCAAGCTGGCTACAACCCGCTTGCTATGATTGTTGTATTAGGTAAAATGCCCGGAAGTACAATGGATACTTTAAAAAGTCAGCCTAACAATTTTAAACGTTCTATGTATATTTATGATTATCTTTCATACAATTATCCATCAAAAGTTAAGGCCGGATATAATTGCAAAGAATATAAAAACTTCTTAGCATATATTCAACCAACAATTGACGAAAGAAAATCAAACAAAGCTAAATTGGCTAAATTTGAAAAAGAACAAGCTAAATTAAAAAAAGAAAGAGCAAAACAAATTGCTAAATACAAAGCAACAGGCGGACTAAACGGATGGGATGCATCTTATACTATTTTGAAAAACTTGTCTGAAAGCTCTGAAAAATAAAAAAATCCCTTCGGGGATTTTTTTTGTATAAAATTACTATTAATATATGATTTTTTATATAAAATGGTATTATATACTAAATGCATGGAGGTATCGATAATGTTAATTTCTGCTGGCGATCAAATACATGGTTACAAGGTAGTAGAGTACAAAGACATAGTTTTTGGAGTTGCATCATCTTCAGAAGGCGGCGGTTTTAGACAAATTGCATTAAAGAAAATGGCTGAAGCTGCAACAAAGCTGGGCGCAACTGCTGTTATAAATTTTAAGATGGAAATATATCCGTTAACCGGTTCCGTTCAAGAAGCTACAGCATATGGTAATGCTGTAATTGCGGATCCTTTAGAGGGAACAATTAGTCATCAAGATAGACATCAGGTAAAATTAGAAGCATATATGCCAAAAGCAAAAGCTGCTGAAAGTCTTATAGGGAAACTACAGACCGCGGGCGATTATATGTTTGTTGTTTGTCCAAAATGCGGAACGAAATACAAAGTTGAAACAAATGAAAAAGGGGAATTACACATAAAAGGTTTTAATGATGTGGATGATGATGAACCAGGATTACAAATATTCTGTTTAAGATGTGGAACAAAATTTACTGTTCCGGAATAAATATAACTTTTAATAAAAAAACGGGATTTTAAAATCCCGTTTTTTTTATGCATTTTTTACTCTTTCCATTATTTCTTCAAATTCTTTCGCTTCAATTGTTTCTTTTTCAAGGAGCTCTTTCGAAATTGCTTCCAACATATTACGATTATCTATAAGAAGTTTTTTTGCTTCTTCGTATTTTTCATCTACAATACGTTTCATTTCCTCATCAATTTCAAATGCAACTTGTTCGGAATAATCTCTTTGATGTCCGAAATCTCTGCCCATAAATACATTCTCTTGATTTTTACCATATGCCATATTACCTAATTTATCTGACATACCCCAAGCTGTAACCATTTTTCTTGCAATATTTGTTACATTAACTAAATCTTGAGATGCACCTGTAGAAACGCGGTCTTTGCCATATATAATTTCTTCTGCGGCACGTCCGCCAAGTGATACGGTAATTTGTGCAAGAAGTTTAGCTTTGTTGGTGTGAACTTTTTCATCTTTAGGTTTTGTCCAGGTTACACCTAATGCGTATCCACGTGGAATGATTGAAACTTTGTGAAGTTCATCTGCATCTTTTAAAAGTTTTGCTAAAAGTGCGTGACCAACTTCATGATAAGAAGTTAATTCCTTATCTTCATCTGTCATTACTTTACTTCTTTTTTCAATACCTGCTATTACTCTGTCTATAGAATTATCAATGTCTTCCATGGAAATTTTTTCTTTGTTATTGCGTGCTGCAAGTAAAGCGGCTTCATTTAATAAATTTTGTAAATCTGCGCCTGTAAAACCGGGTGTACGTTTTGCCAGAGTTTTTAAATCAACTTCAACATCAAGTTTTTTATTTTGAGCATGGACTTTCAAAATCTGTTCTCTGCCTCGAACATCCGGAGCATTAATATAAATTTGTCTGTCAAATCTACCGGGTCTTAAAAGTGCGTTATCTAAAATATCAGGTCTGTTTGTTGCTGCAATTACGATAATATTTGTATTTTCATCAAAACCGTCCATTTCAACAAGTAATTGGTTAAGTGTTTGTTCGCGTTCATCATGTCCGCCGCCCATACCGGCACCGCGCTGACGGCCTACTGCATCAATTTCATCAATAAATATAATACAAGGTTGATGTTTTTTAGCTTGTTCAAACAAGTCTCTTACACGACTTGCCCCAACGCCGACAAACATTTCCACAAAATCAGAGCCGCTGATTGAAAAAAATGGAACACCTGCTTCACCGGCTACAGCTTTTGCCATTAATGTTTTACCCGTTCCCGGAGGCCCCACAAGCAATACTCCTTTTGGAATTCTTGCGCCAAGTTTAATATATTTATCACCATTTTTTAAGAAATCAACTATTTCTTCAAGTTCTTTTTTCTCTTCGTCAATACCGGCAACATCTTTAAAAGTCGTTTTAACTTTGCTGTCTAAAAGCATTTTAGCTTTACTTTTGCCAAATGACATTGCTTGAGAACCGCCTGCTTGAATGCTTTTTGCAAGAATCGCAAGAAAAGCAAAGAATAACAATGGCAGTAATAGATAACTTAATAAATTTCCTAAAGTTTTTGAAGAATCGGCGGCTTTAGTTACCTGAATATCAGCATCTGAAGCATCAAGACGTTTCATTAAATCAGGATCAAATGAAGGAGTCAAAACTTTATATCTAAGTGCTGGAGCTTTAGTTTGCGGTACACCAAAAGGATTGTCTAAAGTCGGTGTAACTGTTGTTTTGGGAGCTTCAGGTTGATTTTTGGGAATTGCTATTAAAAAATCATCAGCTTTCTCAATTTTATTAAATTCGCCCTTATCAAGTTTTTCCAAGAAATTTGAATAAGAAATTTCTTCGGTTTTTGTAGTTGGACTGGACATAAATACTGATGATGCAAAAAGCATTATTACTATTGCTAAAACGATATACATTCCTGTTGTTTGACTTTTATTCATAAGACCTCTCTTTTTGCTTTAATTATATCGCAAAAATACAGAATTGTTAATTTTGTAAACAAAATAAAAATTTTTGAAAATAGAAAAGATTACAAGTTTTTATATACATGAGAGAGATAAATTATTATGAAGATTGTAGATTTTGAAAGTTACAAAAACACAATAAATAGATTTGATAAAATGGCACAGGTTGATATGTCAAAACCGGCTACTATATTTCCGCAAAAAGAGGATAAATCTATTTCTGAGAGAATGAAAAAATTTTTTGATATTGCGGATGGAAATTCTATCTGGAATGATTAAATAATATTGTCATGCTGAACTTGTTTCAGCATCTCTTAATCATTTGAGGCTCAGGGTGACATTTGGGTATGGGCTTGTATATTAAATTTCATCAACTGAAATGCTTGTTATTCCTGAGTTTCTTGCACTGTCCATAACTTTTACCATTGCGCCATGAGTTGAATCTGCGTCGGTTTTTATTAAAAGTCCGTCTGGATAATTTTTTGCTTGAGATTTAATTGTATCTTCCAATTTTGCAGCAGGAATTTCTTGTCCGTCAAGATAAAATGCATCTTGAGCATCAACCATTATTGTCATTATTTTGGTTTCTTTATTTTTGACCTGTTCTTCCGCTACATTTTCAGGTACTGTAAGGTTCAATCCCTGTTGGTCAAGCATTGGAGCAATTACCATCATAATGATTAACAGAACAAGAAAAATATCTGTTAAAGGTGTTATGTTTATTTCGTTAAATGAATCTCTATTTCTACTCATTGATTTCCTTTTATTTTGTCATCCTTGTTTCAGGATCTCGTGTGATAATTACAGTTATGTGCGTTTTTTTAATTTATCTTGTTCTTTTTTGCTTAATGGCTCGCCGGCAACGATAAGTTTTTTATATTCTGCATCTTGCGCTGCATTCATAATTTCCATAATTTTTGTACTTTTAACTTTTTCATCAGCTTTCACAACAAGTTCAGGTTTTTCAAGCTGTTCTTTTAATGTAACAAGTTCATTTGCAAGATTATCTTCTGTTACCGGATTGCCGTTTAAATACATTGTACCTTCTTTTGTAACTGATACAGTTGCATTTTTCTGTTCTATTGACATTCCGCTGTTAATTTCAGGCATAGAAATTGAAGTATCATTAGATTGAAAAGTTGGAGCAACAACCATCATAATGATTAACAGAACAAGAAAAATATCTGTCAAAGGTGTTATGTTTATTTCTGTGAAAAGAGCTTCTTTGCCCTTATTTGTCTTCATTGCCATTTTTATGTCCTTATTTGGATGTATAGAGGTCAAGATGTCAGGATGTCAAGCTATTATCTGTAAAATGCTTGCCTTCTTGACTTCACGTCTTCTGGTCTTCTTAATTACAATGATATATTAGCATTGCTTGGTGTTGTTGATTCGTCGTTTGAGTCTACAAAACTTAAGAATAACAATTTGATTAATTGGAAGTCATCTTCATAACGTTTTACAATAGATTGGAAAGAGTTGTAGAAGATTACAGCAACAATCGCAACGCCTAAACCAAATGCTGTTGCAATCAACGCTGATGCAATACCTGATGCTACTGCTGCCGATTGATTTCCTTGTGCTGCCAAATCTTGGAATGTAAACAAAATTCTTACAACTGTACCGAACAAACCTAAGAATGGCGCGACCCCGCCAATTGTACCTAAAATTGTTAAATGACTTTCAAGTTTTCTTGTTGCAAGTGATGCTGCAATATCAAATGAACGAGAAAATCCGTTTTTTTGTTCAGAAAAAATTCTTACAGCTTCTTCTGTAACTTCTCCGATTACCCCGCCGCATTGGATTGCCAGATTTTGTGCACCGTCAAGATTGTTTTTTACAAGTTCTTTTTGCAATCTTGGGATGAAAAGTACTACATCTCTTTTATTCTTTTTGTAAAAAGAATATCTGTTAATTACAACGGCAACTACCAGAATTGAACATACCAAAATTGGTAATAATACCGGCCAGTCCATTGCAATTGATTGTAATAATAGTTCCATAATTTTATCCTCTTTCTTTTATTTTGCTACTTAGATGTCATGAGGGCAAGATGTCAGGCTATTATCGTAATTAGCTTGTCCTCTTGCCTTCCGAACCTCTTGTCCTCTAATTGTACCCTGATGCTCCAAATACGTTGTAATCAAACGTAAATTGAATATCTATACTTTGTCCTTTAAACTCAGCAGGTAACGGTCTGAAAGGTGCTGTTGCCTGAACTGCGTTTATTGCGGCTTTATCTGCTCCCGGTAATCCTGATGATTTAAATACACTGCAAGATAACAATCTTCCGTCTTTTGCAATTTTAAATAACAGAACTACACGTTTGCTTTCATTACCTTTTGGCGGATCCCAGTTCATTTTGATTCTTCTTTGTAAATCTCTCATATATGGACCGAAATCAGGTTCTCTGATTGCATCAATTCCGGGTCTGCCGTTTGGATTTCCAGGGCCCGGATTGCCGACACCGCCGGAACCTCCTCCGCCTGAACCTTTAGCAAGTTTTGAACCGGAACCTCCGGTTGGCGCTAGAGATGGGCCAGGAGCGTATTTGCCGCTGCCTTTTGCCGAAGAACCGCCTGCACCGCCGCCTTTTACAGCACTTCCGGAACCGTTTATAGGTCCTGTTGTATATCTTCCGCTGCCAGTTCCGCCTTTTGGTACAGGAACATTAAACGCTGAAGATGGTTTTGCTGTCGGCCTTGGTGTTGTTGGAGGCTTTAAAGATGGCCTAGCTGTCGGCGGAGCCGGTTTAGCCTGTTCAACTTTTTTAGGCCCTTGTGCTTGAGATGGCTGCTGGCTTGGTTTTGGATGAGTTGCCTGTTGAACCATTTTTTGTAATGGGTTTTGTTTTACAGCTTGTTTTGGTGCCGGTTGTTTTGCCGGTTGTGAAGCTTTTGCAGGTGCTCCCGGAGCCGGAGATGGCATAGAAACCTTTCTGGTAGGGTCATGATGACCGCCGGCACGCGAATTTCTATCGGCACGATAATGTGTGTTTTTATTGATAGGCGTATCTTCTTTATCTACAAGAACAAACTCAATATCATTAGTTTTTGGTTTGGGTTTGTCGAATAATGTAAACGAAATTCCTAACAATGCCAGAATTAAAGTGATTATTCCGATAAGAGCCGGCAGAGAAATATGCAATGCAGTTGATACTAGCATTGATTTCTCTAATGTCATATCTTCATCATTTTTTAAAACTGCCGGTGTTACATAACCGGAATTTGTTTCCTCTTCTTCAATTGTATCTGTGTATTTTCCTAATAAGGACATTTTCTTTCCCCAATAATATTTATTATAATGTAATTTTATTTTAAAGCAAAAATAAAATTATTACCCGATTTACTAATAGTTCTTATTATAAATTGCGGGATTTACTGTAATTGGTTGGGTAAGCACAAGCTGAATTGCAGAATTTACAGGAATTTCTACATCATTTCCTTTATCCCAAATCGATTTAACAACTCCTCCGCCCGCGCCTACTGCTGTTGCAAGTGCTGTGCCTTTTCCAATACTGCCGCCTGCAAGAGGTGATATGATTACACCGGCAAGAGCGCCTGCCCCTGCTCCAACGGCAATATCTTTACCATATTCTTTTGCTACATCAGCTTTTGTTCCTCCAATTAAAACTCCTGTATTGTCTGTAGTTTTTATAACTGCAGAAATAGGTATTTGAATACCGTATGGAGTAGTTATTTGAGTAAATCTTACAAGTAATTTTCCGTTAAGGTTTCCATGTTTTGCTTTTGCGGCTTCAATAACAGTACCTGTAACTGAACTTCCGGATGGAGCAATCAAATTTCCGTTGTAATAAAAATCAGAGCCTAATGCTAAAGTAACATTTTGTCCTGTAATTAAATTTGCAGAACTTATAGGCATAGTAGTTACGGCTGGAATATTTTGGCCGGCAGGAACTGTTATTACACTGCCTTTAAGCGGCTGTTTAGCACTTACTGTAGGCAAATTGTAGTTTTGTTGCTGGAATGCTGGTGCTGTTCCGTTTTGATTATAACCGAAATTAGGAGCTGCAATTGTTGCAGAGCCTATTAATATTACCAATAAAGCTGCTTTGATTTTCATAAATTTTTCCCTCCTACATATTATATTTTATTATTTTTATTAAGTCAATTTTGTTAAGGTGTGTGAGAAATTTCTGCCGGTGCAGTTAACACTACTATTCCTCCAAAACCTGTTGGAATTGTTGTATGAGTCCCCATTTTTCTTTCATAAGTTGGTTTCACTTGAAGAGTTGTTTGGTGAACTTTTAATTGCCGCTGTGCAACTTTATGATATTTTACTGGTTCAGAGAGTCCGCCTCCGAATACATTATTGTTCGAATTGTATAAATAACCTTTGATTGGTACTTCTATGCCTTCTGCATAAACCATTTTGGTAACTTTTACTTTTACTGCGGCATTTGTACCTATAACAGGATCATTAATTTTTTCTATGTACCCGTATATTTCGGTATCTTTTGGTATTATGTTGGTATCATATAGATACAAATCGTTTGTAACAATAAATTTAACCTTGTAACCTTCTGAACAGTATTGGGTAGAAATTTCTTGAGCATTCATAACCGGAATGAAAGTTCCGGCCGGAATTTCTATAGTATCGTATCCTCTCATTGGCAGTTGAATATCTTCAACTTCTGCGGCTTGAGTATTTTGTATTACAAATAATAATCCTATCAGTAAAAATATTTTCTTCATATTAGTTATTATACCAGTTTTTTTTGTTTTATCAATATAACGAAATATTGAATAAAAAGTTCAGAAATAATTATATATTGAAAAATCTATCTCAATATGTTAAACTAAATATATGAAAATATTTTCGAGTGAGCTAAAAGAGTTGAAAAAATTAGTAAAAAATCCCGTCGGGGGGGGGGCACTACGTGCGTAGCCCAAGGGCTTTGGCGAGTTAATGATGTGTTTGGTAATATTTACCCTCTACCTTTGGGAGCGGATTGCGAGCCGAGGCTGGAGCATTTTTGCAAAGAGCCAGAGGCTCTGCGGCAAAATGCGGAATTGCCGTTTCACGCGAGCAACCAAGCAGAGGGTAGAATTCTCAACGAGCTTGCGAGTTGTAAGAATTCGGGTGAGGGTGTTATTGGTGAAGTTTATAATGTGTTGGAAAAAGTTAAGCGTGGCGTAGTCCAAGGACTTGCAGTTTTTCGTCATGCTGAACTTGTTTCAGCATTTCAATTCGTCATTCTGAGGTGTCAAAGGCACTCTCCCATCAGGTGTTGGTATAATTTTAAAGCGTCATTACGAGTAGTGAAGAATCTCAAAAATAATAAGGTGCAATTAATTGCACCCTACAAAACTTATCCCCTCCCCTTGAGGGAGGGGATTAAGGGGAGGGGTCCTCTTGGAGTGGTTTCAGCATCTCAATTAACGTCATTGCGCAGAGGTTTCTGTAAGATTCTTAATTTACCGTCCATTTTGCGCAATCTAAATATAACCCTCTCCCTAACCCTCTCCCTAGGAGAGGGAATCAAGTCATATCCCCTCTACCTCTGGGAGAGGGAAGAATTTCAATGCGAGTTTTACGAGCATTAGAAATTCGGGTGAGGGTGCTACGCACGTAGCCCAGCCGATAAATATTGGTGATAATTTCGTAAATTCGGGTGAGGGTGCTATGCATGTAATTAAAGTATATAAAGGAATAAATGAAAGGATAAAAATTATGAAACAGATAATTGAAAATTTAATGAAACACACACGTCATGCTGAACTTGTTTCAGCATCTCAGACCATCCCCCTCATCCGACACTTCGTGTCACCTTCTCCCACCATTGGGGAGAAGGAAATAATATGTGCGAAACACGATAAGAACTTATCGACCTATCGTCTTAACGTCTTAGAGACTGATAATACCCCTACCCTCTCCCGAATTTGTAAGTTCGCGTATCGCTCACTAACAAATTCAACCCTCTCACAAAGAGAGAGGGTGAAATGCCCAGCATTTACACTCGCAGAAACTCTAATCACCCTCGGCATTATCGGTGTTGTGGCGGCGTTGACTTTGCCATCGTTGATTCAAAAGTATCAAGAACAAGAAACCGTTACGCGTTTAAAAAACGTCTATTCAACAGTTTCAAATGCGTATATTAGAATACTTGAAGAAGATGGCGATCCAACAAATTGGGGTATGAATAAAGATAATTTTGCAACAATAACTACAGAAAAATTTTCTAAATATATCAAAAAAGTAAGAGTTTGCAATTCACAGTCTTGTAGAGGTGGTATTATTAAGGCAAGGAAAAATTTAGTAGGTAATATGACAAATCATTTACAGGATACTAATATTTTAGTTATGCCTAATGGAGCTATAATATTTTTTGGTTATCAAGATCCTACTCAGATTCAAAATTGTAAAAATTTGAACTATTGCTTTAATTTAAATGTAGATATAAATGGTAATAGAGGTCCCAATCGCTGGGGATATGATACTTTTACATTTGAGGTAAATTCTTATAGAATTGTACCGCGCGGAGCTTTAGGTTCATGGTGTCATGATACTCTCTGTAGTCCAACAACTACTTCAGAAAGTGCTGGTTGGTTTCTTGGTAGTGCTTGTACTGCCTGGGTTTTGCAAAATGGCAATCTTGATTATATAAAATGTTTGAAAGGTAAAACTGAATATTGTAATCAGAGATATGTTTTTAGGTATTGACACTTGATTATTACATTTGTAAATTTTTATTTAGTTTTAAGCAATTTTTATAAATAAAAATACTTTATATAAATGTAGTGTAGTAAAAGGAATATTATTGTGTACAGTGCAGTAGCATCGACAATATTTGCAGCGCGTAATGCTGATAAAACTCAAAAGGGTGATATCGGCAGAGGGGCTGTGACATTAGGACAGACAGCCGGAGTTGTGCAGGAAGTCGCAAAATATGACGGTCTTGTTGCTAAAGGTGCTAGAAGTGCTTTGAGTGTATTTTCTGAACTTGCAAAAGAAAATAAAGCTTTTGAATATGCAGGAAAAGCTACACAATTTGCTGTAAATAATGTTAATCCGTTGATTTGTGCTTCAGGTGTCATAAAAACTGCTATGTCTGATGATAAAGTCGGAACAGGAATTACAGAGGCGGCAGCTTTATCAACTATGTTTGCCGGCGAAGCTTTGACTAAACGATATTATGATGAAATAATTAATTCTGACACTTGTAAGAAAATCCTTGAAAAAACTTCTGAAAATAAGTATTTGAAACCGATATTTGAATGGCTTGAAAAAAATAATTATAATGGTAAAGCTGGATTGATTATAAAAGGCTTAACTTTTGTTGCTGCTTCAATGACGGCTTATTCTATCGGTCAAAAAATAGGTAAAAATATTTCAGATGATGTTAAAGAAGAATTTAATATAAAAACTCCGCCGAAAAAAATCAATCAAAAAGCCTAAGAAATTTTTTATCTGAATATGTTATAATAGTATTTATGAAGAGGGTTTTGTTAACACTAATTATAATCGTTTTTGCGGCATGTCCTTCATATGCGATAAAAATTGGACTTCAAACAGGAGTTCAGTCAGCATCTGTCGGAACATCTGTTAAGGGTGTGATTATTGATGCAAATACTAATCATAAAGTTTGTGATTTGGACGAAATGAAAGGGTATGAAATAAGACCTCATCACAATCTTATGACAATATTATATAAAGGAAATTATTATAAAATAGATTCTGATAATATTGTGATAAAGCCTGTAAATGCTGGATTTGTGAGCACAAAAGGCCGTTGGTACCGCGGAATTATTATGATTCAAAATAAAAATGGAAAATTAACTGTTATAAATAATGTTCCGTTGGAAGATTATATAAAAGGAGTAGTGCCATCTGAAATGCCTTCCGGATGGGCTTATGAAGCTCAAAAAGCTCAGGCAATTGCCGCAAGAAGTTATGCACTTGCAAATCTTGGAAAACGAGCTTCACTCGGTTTTGATTTGAAAGATACTCCGGAAGATCAGGCATATAACGGGGCTTCTGCGGAAACTACGGGAACAAATTCTGCGGTGGATGAGACAAAAGGTATTGTATTAACATATAATACAAAGGTTATAAGTGCATATTATTCAGCATCTGCGGGCGGTCAAACTAATGTTAACAGTTGGGGAAACAATCTTCCATATTTACGTTCAGTCCCATCGTTTGATGATAATGTTAAAAAAAACGGGCATGGTGTTGGAATGTCACAACATGGCGCAAATAATCTTGCAAAACAGGGTTACAATGCTTATCAAATTTTAAAATATTTTTACAATGATATAAAATTTGCACGAGTTAATTCTCAGTCTTATAATTAGGTTAAATTGCTTGTGTGGCAAGGATATTCTTGTTTGTACTCAGTTAAAATACGCGCTATAATAAGAATATGAAAAAATTTTTTCTAAAAACACTTGCCAAATTTAAATAAAATGCTATAATAAATCTGTCGATAGAAAGAGCATGCTGAAAATGGTTTCTAGTATGCATAAGAAGGAGGTTCATAATGAACAAAGAAGAATTAGTAAAAGAAGTATCAAAAAAAGCAAAAGTTTCTCAAAAAGCAACAGCTGACATTATTGCAGCAACTTTAGAAACAATTGAAAAAACAGTTTCAAAAGGTAAAAAAGTTACTTTAGTAGGATTCGGTACTTTCGAACCACGTAAGAGAGCTGCTAGAACTGGTAGAAACCCACAAACTGGCGCACCTTTGAAAATTGCTGCTAAAACAGTTCCTGCTTTCTCAGCTGGTAAAAAATTCAAAGAATTAGTAAAATAGTTTTTTGTTATAAGAGCTTAAGAGCCGGAGTTTTTAAAACTCCGGCTTTAATTTTATATAATTTTACTTAATTCCATATAATACCCTTCTGCCAGCAATTTATAAAATATTTTGACTGTATTTGGGGCAATTGCCTCAACCCATTCTTTGTCAAGATATAAGCCTTCTACAAGCCTTGCAAAAAGTTCTGCCGGCTGCTCATAATATTTTTTATACTTATTTATTCTTGTTGATATCCGGCTTCTCTTTTTTTGATAAGATTTTAACCTTATGTAAGCAATAAATGCTTGCGGCATATCTGTGAAATCTTGTTCAATGTTGTCAATAGTGTAAAGTTTTGTAGTTTTTCTAAAAAAAGAGCCGCAAATAAGCTTTACTCTGTCGTATTTCAAAAGATAACGCGCATTAGATTTTTTGATGTATTTATCAAATTCTTTAAATTTTTTTGACCGTTGAAAATTGGGGTAGAATTTTTTGATAATTTTTTCTTGTTCAATTATTTTATTTTTTACTCTGTCTTTATGTTCAAAAAGCCTTATACAAAGTGAATTCTGGTCAACGAAATTTGTAACTTTAATTAATTCTTGTAAAATTTTCTTATCGTTGGATTTGAAAAGTATAGAAATATTTCCGCCTGTTTTTGCCATGTCAGGTTCAAGTTTTGAATGTATATAATGGGCAAATTCATGCAAAAGAGTTGGAATAACCCGTTCTTCAGGTGTGTTTTTTGAAATATCAATTCGATTTTTCATAAAAAAACCTTGATGACCGCGTGCTTTTGTTGTTGTGTGAACAGTCAAACCTAATGATTTAAAATATTTTATTAACTCTTTTTTCTGCATAATTATATGTTAACAATTGTAACAAAAATATGCAAGTTTTTAAAGTTTTTAAGCAAAAATACCGTCAAACTACATGAATAAATTGATTAAGAAAGGAAAATCAATGGGATTATCAGCAGGACAAGCGAGATTATTGACAATCACCGGCCGCAAATCGGACTGTGAATTTCAATCCATGCGCCTCTCTCACCAAAAGATAGCGCTGACTCGTCAACTTGCGGATTT
>CATLEG010000057.1 GCA_949915775.1 uncultured Candidatus Melainabacteria bacterium
TAACTATTGCTGGTATTGGAAATTTAATAAATAAAAGTAAAACAACCATAAAAACAATAATTATGTTAGTAATTAAATTAAGAGTACGCATCAAAAAAACATCAACAGATTGTCCGCAAAGAGTTTCAATAGTATATATTTTGTCATTTGGCGCGATTTTCATTGTATCTTTATATGGAGCAAAAAGATAATAATTCATAAATTTGCACATGATTTCCTGTTTCCAGTTGAAAACAAATTTATTTTGAATATATTGAGAAAAAATTATAAATGCATTTTTAAAAATAAATATAAGTAAAACTGCTAATCCGATAAGCAAACCACTTGTAACGGTATTTTCAATCTTAATATATTTAGAGACATTTATCATATCCGGCTGAACTATTAACATAATGAATGGATAGATTAAAGCTATCCCTATAAATTCTAGACAGCCTGCAATAAAAGATAATAATGTAAAACCGGCTAATTTAATATATCTATCTTTTCCGTAATATATAATGAATCTTTTTAAATTTTCTAAAAACATGCCAACCTTAATAATTTATGCTATATTATTATGGTAAAGGAAGGAGTTAGTTATGTCAAATCCAATATTAAATGATGAACGTTTTTCATCATCAGTGGTTTTAGATGGTGAACCAATGAGTATTCAAGGGACAATGAACAAGATATTAATGCTGTTAGCATGTGTTGTTGCAGGTTCAGTGTCAGGTGTTTATTTCCTATTTTCTAATCCGGCTTTTTTAGGCGGAATCCTTGGTGTTGCAGGTTTTATCGCATTTTTGCTTGTAATTGTTACTTGTTTTAACATAAAATTAGCAAAATTTACTGCTGCGCCTTATGCGTTTTTAGAAGGTATAGTTATTGGAACTATATCGGCAATTTTTGAAAAAACATTTCCCGGCATTGTACTTCAGGCTGTGTTTGGAACGTTTGTTGTTCTTTTTGTAATGTTAATGTTATATAAAGCTAAAATGATACAGTATACTCAAAAGTTTCAAGCTGTATTAACGACTTGTTTGCTTTCAGTTTTGGCTATTTATTTAATTCAATTTGTTGCAATGTTGTTTGGGCGCAGTATTCCTGGAATTTTTGAGGCTGGTTTAGTTGGAATCTTATTTACTTTATTTTTAGTTGTTTTAGCCGCAATGGCATTAATTCAAGATTTCTTTTTTATTGAAAATGCATCTCAAAGATTACTCAGCAAAGATTATGAATGGTATGGAGCTATGGGATTGATGATTACGCTCATTTGGCTCTATACAAATATTTTAAGATTACTTGCTATATTGAATTCCAGAAGATAAATTTAAAGCCTCCATTTGGAGGCTTTTTTAGTTATATACAAGTTTACCTTAAATCACCTCTATACGTCACCCTGAACTTGTTTCAGGGTCTTATAGATATGAGATGCTGAAACGAGTTCAGCATGACTATTTTTGTGTAAACTTGTATATAACTTTTTAGTATTCTTGATTATTATTAAATTCTATAGCTTGTTGGCGCATTTGCTCGATTTCTTTTATTTTTTTGTCTGCTTCGGTTTGAATATTTTTTGTATTTACTGAATTATTTAATGTCGAAATTCCGTTAAAACTCTTCATGCATATAATAAATACAAGTGAAATAATCAGTAAACTTATTAGTAAATCTATCGCTCCAAATGCTTTCATAAAGTTACCTCAATTTATTTTTCTGAATGAAAAATTTTATAGCAGAATCTACAGATTTAGGGGTTTTTAAAATATCATCTTCTATGTTTAAATTAGTTTTAGAAGAATTTTCTCTAATTTTATTATAAATTGCAAGTCCAGCAAAAATTATAAACGAAGAAACAACAACTCCAACCATTGCAAGCCCGAATTTTATGGCAATATCTTGAACAGCAACAGTGCGGGTTTGCTCACACAAGCCCGCATTCGCTGTCAATATTAATAAAGTTATTATTAAGAAAATTTTATTCTTCAACTTTTTCCTCTGTTACTTTTGTCTTTTTTGCACGTGGTTTTTTGGAAGCTCCGCGATTAGGACGTCGTGTTCTTTTTACAGTTTTCTTTTCAGTTGTAGTATCATCTTCTGAGACTTTTGCTTCTACTACAACTTCTTCAACTTGCCCGTCTTCAGCTTTGACTTCTTCTTTTTTTATCTCTTCAATAACCGGTTTGATTTCTTCAGCCGGTTTTAAAACAGTCTCAGCAGTATCTATAGAGGCCGTTTCGACTGGTTGCTCAGTTTTCTTTTTGTCGAAACGAGTTCGTTTTGTTCTTTTATTAGGTCGTTTTTCTGTTTCTTCAATTGCAGTAGTTGAAGGATTTTCAACTTCAATTTCAGGTTGTACGGGTTGAAGATTTTGCGGTTCTTCAACAACCGGTGCCGGCTGCTGGTTTTTATTGTTCCGGTTATTTTTCTTATTAACAGGAAGTTTCATTTTTGCAGCTTTTGCACGATATTCACCTTCGGCTGTTGGAGCAGCAAAATTAAATTCATTCATAAAGTAACCGGTACCCTGACAGTGCGGGCATCTTTTGGTAAATATTTCAGATAAAGATTGTCCTTGTCTGTGACGTGTCAGCTCAACAAGTCCTAAATCTGAAATTTGACCGACTTGAGGTTTTGCTTTGTCCGGTTCAAGTGCGATTTCAAGCTCTTCAAGCATTGCAAGTTTGTCAGCTCTTGACATCATATCGATAAAGTCGACAATAATCATACCGCCGATATTTCTTAAACGAAGCTGGCGGGCAATTTCATGAACTGCTTCGATATTCGTTTTTAAAATAGTTTCATCTTGAGTAGATGAGCTTGTAAATTTGCCGCTGTTAACATCGATTACAGTCAAAGCCTCTGTCTGCTGTATAAACAAATAACCGCCGGATGGCATATTTACTCTAATATTTAAAGCAGCTTTTATTTCTTTGTGGATATCTTCTGCGATTAATAAAGGTTCACTGCCTTTATAAAGAGTTACTTGAATCCCTTTGTTCATATGCCAGTTTTGTAAAATATTCTGAACTCTTTGCATTGCAAAAGCTGTATCTACAACAATTTCTTTTACATCTTCAGTGCAGGCTTCTCTGATAGTTCTATATAACAAATCCTGATCTCTGTATAAAAGATTTGGAGGAGTCATTGTTTCAGCCGATGTTATAATGTTATTCCATTTTTCAAGAAGAATTTCTAAATCTTCCTGAATATCTGCTTCGGACTGTCCTTCAGCTTCTGTTCTGATAATTACACCGACTCCTACCGGTTTAATTAAGCTTACAACAGATTTTAATCTTGCTCTTTCTTTGTTATTTTCAATTTTTTTACTAATACTGATTCCAGGTTCATTTGGCATCAATACCAAAAATCTTCCTGGAAGACTGATTTCTGTAGTAACCCTTGGTCCTTTGTGACCTGTAGGTTCTTTTACAACTTGAACAATTAGTTTTTGTTTTGGAGAAAGCTTGTCTTTTAATGCGCCTTTGCCCATAACATCTTGCGCATGTAAAAACCCCATTTTATCAGTACCGACGTTCACAAAAGCGGCATCAATACTTGGTAAAATATTGTCAACGGTTGCTAGATATACATCTCCTAAAATTACATCTCCTCTTGAAATAATGAAGTCTGAAACTCTGCCGTTTTCCATAACTGCGGCGATATTATCACGTTCTGCGATGATAATTCTTTTCTCAGCATTAATGTGTTTGTTCTGTTTTTCCATAAAAAATCCTTTACTAAATTTGTCTTAAACTCTCGTCAAAAAACCGTATTCGTGTGATGTCAAAAACAACATCCGGTGCGATTAGTTTCATAAGTACATCTGCCCTGAGTGCTGGAATTCCTGCCTCGACAGTACCGTTAGTATTACTTGTCGCAGACTGCCCGGTTTTTAAAACTATGAACAGATTGTCATCTTCAAACCTGTATGATTTAATTGATGGTTTAATATCTGTTTTTTTAAGTAAACCTTTTTTGTTTTTCTTCTCTATAAAAATTTCTTGAGAAGATAAAACTTTGTCTGTATTATATCTTAAATTTTCAAAATCGTAAAGAGTCTTATCTAAAATTCCTATTTGATATTCTGCCCATTGAGCTGTTATATCAATTGCTTTAGCCGATTTTTCTATTTTTACAATATTAACAATTTCACAACCTTGAGGCAGAACTTTCTCCAACTTTAGTTTAAGTTCTTCTGTCGAAATTTCCTCAAGAAGTTCTATATCTACAAGTTCACATAAACTTTGTGCAAATAAAGGTAAGGCAACTCCCATTGATATTTTCATAGATGGATTATAACCTTGAGAATATGCAATATTCAAATCTGTCCTTGAAAGAGCTTTAAAAAAAGTATTTTGCCAATCAAGATGTGAAAAATATTTCAAAATTCCTGTTTTTGTTAATTTTATACGATATTTGTATGTTTTTCTATCTACAGATTGGGTAGATGGATCGTGAGTCTCTATTTTTAAATTTTGAGCTTTTTCGCTTGCTTTGTAAGGTGCTGCAAGGACTTTATGTGTTTTAAGATTTTTACATACGCCGCAATTTACACATTTTGTTTCGCAAGTAGACACCGTAGCAGGTCGGATGTCAGGAGGGCAGGATGTCAAGCTATTATAGTCCTCTTGTCCTCTGTTCTTCTGTTCTTCTGATAGTTTATATTCTTGAGTAAGCCACTCTTTATCAAGCCCTACATTAATGAAATCCCATGGTAAAACTTCATCTGTTGAATAATGCTTTTGCGCCAGACCTGCTAAATCTATACCAAGTTCTTCTGCTGTTTCGCGCCAGATGTTTTCGTTAAAGTATTCTCCCCAAGCATCAAGATAACAGCCTTTTTTATAAAGAGCTTCAATATATTTACAAAGTGATTGGTCCCCGCGTGTCAAAACTGCCTCAATTTGAGAAGTAAACTGTTCGTGGTAATTGATTTTAACTCCTTTTAAGTGAGCAATTTTTTCTTTTAAGTATTTTATATGCTCAGAAACTTTTTCTAAAGGCATTTGAGGATACCATTGAAACGGTGTAAATGGTTTTGGAACAAATATAGATAACGTACAGGTGATATCCATACCATGTTGTAAATTTTTCTCTTTTTTTATCTGTTTACAACGCCATTTTATTTTACTTAAAAGTCCTGCCATTTCATCCATATCTTCTAAAGTTTCTGTAGGTAAACCGCAAATAAAATAAAACTTAACTCTTGACCAGCCATTTTCATAAAGTGTTAAAACTGCATTTAGGATTTGTTCTTCTGTAATATTTTTTTTAATTACGTCCCGCAATCTTTGGCTGCCGGCTTCCGGAGCCAGAGTCATAGTAGATTTTCTGACACTTTGAACAAGATTTGCAAGTTCAAGATTAAATCCATCAATTCGCTGGCTTGGCAGTGATACTGAAATCTTTTTATCATTAAAATCTACAGCAAGTTCTTTTATAACTTCGTTAATATTTTTATAATCGTTAGATGATAGTGAAAGAAGTGAATATTCATCATAACCTGTATTTTTTACAAGTTCTTTTGCTATTTTGATAATTTCTTCTGCCGGACGTTCTCTAACCGGTAAGGTTACATGTCCCGGCTGGCAAAAACGGCACATTCTTCCGCATCCTCTGCGTATTTCAACTACAGCCCTATCTTGAACTGATGTTGAAAAAGGTATCGGATAAGACTTTAATGCAGTATCATAAGTAAGCTGCGCTATTCGTTTAGTTACTGAACCGCCGACAGAAGCAGACCAACGACCGGTATCGGAGGGCAGAATGTCAGGATGTTTAGATGTCAAGCTGTTTTCTGATATTAGCTTGTTTTCTTGCCCTCTTGCTTTCTGTTCATCTGATAAACAAAGAGCTTTAATTCTCTCTTTTCTTGGCATTCCTTTCGTTTTTTCAAGAATTTCACAAAGCTCTCTTATGCTGTCTTCACCGTCACCAATCATAAATACATCAACAAAGTCAGCCAGCGGCAGCGGATTAAATGCACATGGCCCGCCTGCAACTATAATCGGGTCATTGTCGCTGCGCATATCATTTCTATATGGAATACCAGACATTTCAAGCATTTTTAAAACAGTTGGGTAAGCAAGTTCATATTGTAGAGAAAATCCTACAACATCAAATTCATTTATAGGATGCTTACTTTCCAAACCATATAAAATTTCCGGCTTAAAATCGGCTTCCGGTGCATACACTCTATCACACATCCAATCAGGATTTCTGTTAATAATATCATATAAAATTCTAACACCGAGATTACTTATCCCAATTTCATATTTATCCGGAAAAGCAAATGCAAATCTGAGTTTAGCATTATCAAAATCTTTATTGTACGATAAAAATTCGCCTCCAACATACTGATAGGGTTTGTTGCATTTATGCAGGGCTTCGTGATTAAATAAACAATTCATAATATTATTATTAAACTACAATATTTAAAGCATGGCTATTTTGTTAACAATTTGTGATATAATAAATCGTATGAAATTTATTGAAAAAAATAATGAAAGAATTATTGTAAATTTATTTGGATTAAGATTAAAATTTCATAGAAAAATTTCTCAAGAGGCATTGTTAAGAAATTATTTGTATGAATTGGCAGATAAAAGAACTTTTGAAGATATTAAATTACCAAAAATTATTAATATAAAAGATTCTTTAAATTTGTTGCAAGAAACTAACAAATCACTTGCACGATATGGTGATGGTGAATTTAAACTTATGATGGGTGAAAGTATAAGTTTTCAAAAATATGATGAAAAGCTTGCTGGCGCTCTTCAAGAAATTATAACAAATAAAAATGAGAAACTTTTTGTTGGTTTACCGGATGTTTTTGGAAAATGTTACAGTGATTATTTTCGAAAAGTCATGATTTTTTGCAGAGAGTTTTTGTATAGATATATTAATTTTGATAATATCTATGTCGATTCTATGTTAACAAGACGGTTAAAATTTGATAGCGAACAGACCGGAAATGAATATTTCTTAACTATTAAGAAATTCTGGCAAAATAAAGATATTATTATTGTAGAAGGCGCTGGAAGCAGACTTGGTGTCGGAAATGACTTATTTAATGGTGCAAAATCTATAGAAAGAATTTTATGCCCGATAAAAGATGCTTTTTCAAAATATGACGAAATTTTGACAGAATGTTTGAAGCAGCCTACAAATAAACTTTTTATTTTGGCATTAGGACCGACGGCAACCGTACTTGCTGATGATTTGTCAAGAAAAGGTTATAGAGCCTTGGATATTGGACATTTGGATACTGCTTATGAAGCATTTTTGAGAAAGTCAGATAAATTTGTTCATGTAGAAGGAAAGATTGTGTTCAATGAAGAAAGACATAATAATTTGATTCAGCCTTGCAAAGACGAAAATTATAACAAACAAATTATTGCAAAAATAAACTAAAGTTTTTTTGCGTAATCAGTATACTCTTTAATGAAATCAATGATTTCAAGAGCAAGTTCTTTTCTTATATCATCCGGTGCATTTTTTAAATATTCCATAGCATGTGAAACTTTAATGTTCTTATCATACCATCTGCGCAAAATATAATTATACTGGTCATCAAGAGACATTTCTACATTA
Source organism: uncultured Candidatus Melainabacteria bacterium (assembly GCA_949915775.1). Taxonomy (GTDB): domain Bacteria; phylum Cyanobacteriota; class Vampirovibrionia; order Gastranaerophilales; family Gastranaerophilaceae; genus Stercorousia. Next base: position 7,579 of record CATLEG010000057.1, read on the forward strand.
AATTCAATATCTTTAAGTTTATCAATAATAAAGTCAGCACAACGAACCTGAATATATTCTTCAGCCTGTTCTAATTTTGCCACCGCTCTGCTAACTGTCGGATCAATATCATACCAGCGTTTTTTCATAGTTTTATAATACAAATTTTTTTTAAAATTGTCAATACTTTTATGCAGCATTCATATATTCTAATACTGATAGTGATACTTCAATCTGTAAGTTTTTGGCGGTGTTCTTTAAATAATCAAAAGCTGTAGATATTATCTCATTTTTGTCATACCAGCGCGTGTATTTATTGCTTAAATTATTTTTAGCAGCATTCTTGATATAGTGCATTTCTGAATCTTTTTCTTTGATTTTGTTAATAATATACTGAGCATATTCAATTTGTTCTTCCGGTTTTGCACATTCTATCATACTGATTGCAATACATACATCAGGTTCCAAATCGTACCAGCGCATAAATTACCCCTTTCCCATTTTTTATATGCCCATATTTTTAAAAAATGAAACATATAAAAACTTTTTTGTTAAGTTTTTTTTTGTGATGTATAATTTTAGTATGAAAAAATTAATATCCTTTTTTATGCTGGTTATTTTTATGTGTTCAAATACTTTAGCTTATGCCGAAGTATTTCAAGGTCATGCTGAAAAAACGGACACTTATCAACAAAAACTTGAACAAGAATTATTTACCGGCAAAGTTGAAAATCTTGAGAGAAAAGATGTTATTAATATGACTGTTTCACAGGTTCTTGACAGTAATATAAATATAGAAGGTGATGAGTTTTTTGCTGAAGTAACAGATGAAGTTCGCGGCGATAAGGGTGTAATTATACCGAAAGGTACAGTTGCACATGGTAAAATTACACAAACAGTTGATGCTAAACGTCTTGGCCGTTCAGGCTGGATAGAATTGGATTTTGATTATTTAATTACACCGGATGGCCGCGAAATTCCTATTGAAGGTAAAATGTCTACCAAACTTCATCCTATTGCTGAAGCTTCAAAGATTGTTGCTCAAGATGTAGGATATACTATTGCAGGAGGAGCTGTCGGCGGATTTATGGCCTTAAATTGGCTGGGACTGGAGGCTGCTATTGCATCTCAAGGTTATACATTAGCCGGCGGAGCGGCTGTTGGCGGAGCAATCGGGCTTGGTATGGCTTTAATCAGAAAAGGTCATGATGTTTTAATTGCCCCCGGCGATCAAATTCGTGTCAAAATTAACACTACAGTTCCGTTACCGGTTTATAAAGAAGAGGCTTTAAAACAGCATGAAATGTTTTATCCCGGACTTGATATTCAAATAAGTGATATTAAACATGAAACAGATCCGTTTGGTGAAGTAAACACTATTACTCTTACAGTAATGATATCAAATATGTCTGATAAAACTTTTTCCGGGCTCGATATGGCTCTTGTCAATGATTACAACTCAGTTTTCCGCCCTTCAATATTTGGAGATACAAAATTGATGTTTAAACAAATTCGTCCGGGTGACAAATTTGCAGGAAGGGTGTCATTTGCTGTTGATAATATTAATAGAAGTTTCTGGCTGACATTTTATGATAGACGCAAGGGAACTGCACTAACCAAAATATCTATTGATAATGCTTACCGAAATGTCTCAAATAAAACTAAAAAGAAAAATCAAAAATTGAAGAAACGTAAAACTAATTTTAAAAAAGAGGAAGACTTGTTTGATATCCGCTGATTGTAAAGTTTTTGTCATATCAGGCTTGAAATAATAGCTTTTTGTGTTACAATGTTAGTAATTAATGGAGGTACGTATGGTGTGCGGTAAACTTGAAATTGAAATTTTAAATTCTTTTTGGTCATTGACTTCTCAAGATGAAGATAGAGATGTCTCTATTCAGGATATAGTTGATGATTTATCCGCTAGTGGTGTTGAACGTGCCTATACTACTATAAAAACAGTTATGGATAGATTAACTGTAAAAGCTATTTTAGTTAGATATAAATCAGGTAAAAAATTCTTTTATAAAGCAGCTATGACTAAAGAAGAAATGGCTCAGGAAGCTGTTAAAACAATTTCTGAACAGTTTTTTAACGGAAACTATGCAGAACTTATAAAATTTACCGAAAATATGTCTCAAAATGTTATGGTATGAGTGAAAGAAAATTTGTAGCATCGTTAATTAGAAATGTTCTGATTGGTGAAATATGTGTTAGAGAGGCTATTTTAAAATTCCCGCGTGATACTGAAGATAAAAGTATTCATGCTGCTTATCATGCTCTTGTTCATTATGAAGCTGATGAAGATTTAAGAAATCGTGATAATTTATACAAAGAAGAACAAAATGATTATCTAGAATTTATTTCTTATATATTAGAGAAAGAAGAAGATTTACCACAAAATATTATAAAAAACTATGAAAAATATTATGCTTGCGCTAATATATTACATGAAGATAATACTAAGGGATTTTTAAAAAGCTTTTTTAGAATATTAAATATAAAAGGAGATAAAAGATGAAAAAATTTTTAACTTTAGCAATGTTTGTTATGCTTGCAGGTAATACAGCTATGGCAAAAAGTGATTTAGATGTATTGCCGTTATTTGCATCTCAATCAAATCAACAGAATAGAATTTGGGTGGGCACTTTCCAACTAGCATGGAATGACTTAATGGATGGTATCGTAAAAGGGCCTGTGAAATTTACCAAAGGGACTCCGGCACTTGTTAAAGATTTGAATAAGCAGTCTTTTAAAGCAGATCAGTTAGATGAAAATTCTTACTATAAAACTTACGGAGAAACTTCACCTGAATTAAAAGCTCAAATTGAAACAGCTATCAAAGAAAAATTTAATGAAAAAAGTGATATTTTAGATGGTTTAGATTGGACAAAAGGAGAAGGTAAATATACCGTTTATGCAATGCTAAAAAAAGATTTTAAATTCTTAACTGCTTTTGATAAATTAAAACCGGCTAGATTTGGACATTCATTTACAAAAGTTAATTATTTCGGTATTGATAAGAAAAGTGATAGTGCATTAGATAATATGGTTCATGTTCTATTTTATAATTCTTCTGATGATTTTGCTGTTGCGATTTTGACAGAAGGTAATGATATGCTTTATTTATATAGAACTAAAGATAATAAAAATTTTGAAAAACTATATTGCGATATGTTTATAAAGAAAGCAAAATTCGATGGAAATACAGAATTCACAGAAAAAGATGAATTAAAAATTCCAGATATAGATTTATATAAATTAAAATCATTTAATGAACTATGTAACCACCACATTAAAGGTACAAATTTTGAAATTGATCAGGCAATAGAAACTATTGATTTTAAAATGAATAATGAAGGAGTTAAATTAAAATCAGAAGCTTTAATCATGACAAAATTAACAGCTTTGATGCCGACAGAAGTTTCAAAACCTAGAAAATTCTACTTTGACGATACATTTGTTTTATTCTTACAAGAAGCAGATAAAGACAAACCTTATTTTGCTTTAAGAGTAAATGATATTTCCATAGTTAATAATAGATAATATATTATATTTTTATAATATAATATTTGTATGCTAATTTATAGAATAATTTCAACAATAATATTTTTATCGGTTTTGCCTCTGTATGCTGTAATTCGAGCATGCAAAGGCAAAGCTTTATCTATAGAAAAATTTGGAAATTTTGAAGTTCCGGATTTGAATGGTAAAGTGATTATGTATCATGGTGTTTCTGTCGGGGAAGTAATTGCTCTTGAAAATTTAATAAAAAAGACAAAAGAAACTTTTCCTGATTATAAAATTGTTGTAACTACAGGTACAAAAACCGGTCAGGAAATTGCTAAAAAGAAATTTGATAATATCGCAGATTTTATAACTTATTTCCCTTTTGATATTCCATTTTGCGTAAAATCTTTTTTGAAAAAAATTCATCCGGATGCGGTTTTGATTGCTGAAACAGAATTGTGGCCTACATTTGCATCTTACTGCAAAAAAAATAATATTCCTCTTTTTGTTATAAACGGAAGAATTTCAGATTCTACTTTCCGTTCTTACAATTTATTAAAACCTTTCTTTAAAGAATTATTTAAAAACTATACAGGGATTTTTACTCAAAGTGAATTAGATAACGAAAAGTTCATTAAAATAGGGGCTGATACTGACAAAACTCAAGTAATGGGTAATTTAAAATTTGATATAAAAAAAATAGGGGCAGATATTGATTTAAAGGGAAAAAGAATTATTATTGCAGGAAGTACACATAAAGGTGAAGATGAAATTATTCTTAACTCATTTGTAAAACTAAAAAAAGAATTTCCGGATATAAAATTACTTCTTGCACCTCGTCATTTAACAAGAGAAAATGAAGTTAAATCTCTTGTAGAAAAAACTGGTTTATCGTATGGTTTGCGCTCAAATAATGATACTTTTGAAAATAATGAAATTATTATTTTAAATACTTTAGGAGAGTTAAGTAAGATTTATCAAATATGCGATTTTGCATTTATTGGCGGTAGTTTTAATAAAACCGGTGGTCATAATCCGCTGGAAGCTGTAGTATATAATAAACCGGTAATTTCCGGACCATCAATTCATAATTTTAGAGATATTTATTGGATTTTATCACGTTCAAATGCCGGTAAAGTTGTTAAATCGCCCCAAGAATTAACAGATTATATGTATAAACTTTTATCTGATAGAGACTTTTATACTAAAGCATGTGAAGATTGCAAAAATATTTTTGAAGAGCAGCAAGGCGCATTAGATTTTGTAATTAATAAATTAAAAGATTTATTGTGATTTTCTCAATTATAATATCTATTTTGACTGTTTTTTTACTTTATTTATATGAAATTTGTTACAAAATGTTAACATTTTTGTTATTAAGATTAAAGATTTACTCATAATGTGTCGTAAACAATAATAAGGAAACAAAAGTTGAAAGGAAACAGTCATGGGTATGGCAGCTTCGCAGGCAAGATTTTTAGGTCTTACTGCAAGAAAAACAAATACCGAATATGAAGGTCAACAGATTAACCAACAAAGAACAGCTTTGTCTAATCAATCTGCTAACTATTATAACCAGCTGCTTGGCATGAAAGTTCCTGTACCTCCAGCTATTACAGATTTTACTAAAACAGTTTATACATTTCAGGACGGTTCTTTAAGCAACTCTATTACATCATTGGTTGCACAAGTTGACGGCGATTATATGGTTAGTTATACAGCAACTTATACCAATGATTTTTCTGTTGTCGGAGCTGCTTCATCTATTTATACAAGAAGCAATATTGGAACAGAAGCAGCGCCTCAATATGAATATTATGTCGGTTCTAAAAAATTAAGAGCTATGGGAACTCCAATTGAAAGAGATGACCAAGGAAGATATAAACCTGAAAATAAATATACTGATGAATATTTAAGCACTCTTTCAAAAACTCAGTTAGATAAATTGGAACAAGAAGAAAAACGTTACCTATCAGAATTGAAAGAAAAATATGGTGATGGAACATATATGGTTAGATATGTACAAAATACTTCTACAAAAGCATGGGTTCCATATTTTACTAAGCTTGATAACCTAACATCCGGTAATGTGGTATACAACGATAATGGCTCTTCTCAAAGTAATATTCCGACTTACACTGTAGGTTCATCAAAAGAACAAGAAGAAATAAAAGGTGTTCAAGCAAGATTGGAACAAGATGCATCTGGTCGTATTATTAGTATTACACTGAATCCAAATTCACCTGATAAAGTAACATATGCAGTAACAACATCTACAGTTACAGATCAAGCAAAATACGACGATGCAATGAATCAATATGAATATAACAAATATCAATATGATCAATCAATTCAAAATATTAATTCGAAAATTGAAATTACTCAGTTTGAAGATAAAAATCTTGAATTACGCTTGAAACAACTAGATACAGAACAAAAAGCAATTCAAACCGAAATGGATGCAGTACAAAAAGTAATCGAAAAAAATACTGAATCTACATTCAAAACATTTGGTTAATAACAGAAGATCAGAAGACAGGA
>CATLEG010000058.1 GCA_949915775.1 uncultured Candidatus Melainabacteria bacterium
ATACGGCAATGGCATGTCCGAACAAATTAATAAAGAAGTAAAACAAAAACAATTAAAAAATATTCAAGAAACAATCAATACAAAAGAACAGCTTGAACATCAGGATATTCAAAGAATAAGAGATTTTGATTCCAATAAAGAATCTTTTATCGAAGAAAATGAAAAACTTGCAATGGTTAGCGATGAAGAAATTCTTCAAGCTGTTAAAACCTTAAAAGAAGCAGGTCTAAACTTAACCGTTCAATCAGATAATCCATATGAACAAATGATGCAATATCAAGATCCGCGTATGACTGAAATGAGCATGCTTTTAGGAACTAACAATAATAACAACAGCATGATGAACATGCTGCCTATGTTGATGTCAAAAGCTCAAAAAGGTGAAAACATCGATCCAAGAATTATGCAAACTATGATGATGAATTCTATGATGACAGATTTCAACTTCAACAATAATAACAACAGATATTAATTTATGGTTTTAAATTATAATACAGCTAAAGAAAAATTGTTGACAAACTTCAATGAAGATTGCCGGCAATTTTTTGTTAAAAATGGTTGTATTCTTGAAACCGGCTACTGTTATTTACTTAATGATGATTTAGAACAGGCAAAAAACAATTTTAAATTAATAAAAGAGTCTGACATTCGCGCTCACTGGGCACTTTTTTTGATATCTCTTATTGAAGGCGATGTTCGAGAATATCCAACATATTTTGAACTCAGAAATTTTTTGGAAATTGATTTGAATATATTAATTAATCATTATAAAGGCAATTACATTGAAAAGATTATAAGATACTCTGATTTTATGTTTTCTATAAATCCTGAAATTTATAAATTTATAGGCAGAGTATTTTATAATACAGGTTTTGAAGAACAGGCAATGTACTTTTTAAATGCCGCAAAAAATTGTTTTTATAACGATCCTGAACTTCATTACTTATTTGCTTTTATTTATTTTTACGAAAACGATTATAAATCTGCTAAAAAATCATTAGATGATTGTCTGCGAATTTTACCTCAATATTTTCCGGCAGTTAATTTAAAAAGAAGAGTTGAATTGATTGATAATCACTAATCTTTATGCTAAAGTTTCTTCAGGAGATAGCTATGATTATAATAATGGAGCCAAATTCTACCGAGGCACAGGCCAAAAAGATTGTAGAATTTCTAAAAAATAACGGATTTGAAATAAGATTTAATCAGGGTCAAGTACATACAGTTATTGATGCAATTGGCGATAAAACAACAGTAACACCCGGACGTATTTCTGGTTTTGACGGTGTGAAAGAAGTTAAAATTATTAGAGAGCCATTTAGACTTGCTTCGCGTGATAGAAAACCGGATGATACAATAATAGAATTTTCAAACGGAGTTAAAATCGGCGGGAAAAATAAACCGGTAACTATTGCCGGACCTTGTTCCATAGAAGATTATGACGGGCTTTTGAAAGCTGCAATTGCAGCAAAAGAAACGGGCTGTGAATTTTTACGCGGGGGCGCTTTTAAACCGCGGACTTCACCTTATGATTTCCAAGGTCATGGTGAAAAAGCTTTGGAATATATGCGAAAAGCTGCTGATGAAACCGGTTTATTAACCGTATCTGAAATAATGGATGCATCTGATTTAGATATGATGTGCAATTATGTAGATGTTTTGCAAATCGGCGCAAGAAATATGCAAAATTTCAAACTTTTACAGGCTGTTGGAAAATGTAACAAACCTGTAATTTTAAAACGTGGCTTGTCAAGTACAATTCGAGAATTTTTGCTGGCTGCCGAACATATTTTATATCAGGGCAATCCAAATGTAATTCTTTGTGAACGGGGAATAAGAAGTTTTGATAGCGCTTTTACCCGAAACGTTATGGATATTGCATCTATACCTGTTATAAAAAGGTATTCACATTTGCCTATAATTATTGACCCAAGCCATGGTACAGGTCAAAGATATTTGATAGAACCTCTTGCGAAAGCAGGTCTTGTCGTTGGGGCTGACGGGGTAATGATAGAAATACATCATGATCCGGAAAATGCATTATCTGACGGGAAACAAAGTCTACCATTATCAATGTTTAAAGAAGTTATGAATAATTTAAATGAATTTTACAAAAAAAATACTCCTTAAAGGAGTATTTTTCTTTATTGATTATGACAATTATATATTTAAAATAAATCCGCCCTTATCTGCGTTTTCAAGTTTGTCACCTTCTATTTTCGCTCTAAGATTTTTAATATATTTATATACATAATCTCTCGGCAAATCAAGAAGTGCTGCTAAATCTTTTGCATAAACAATTTTACCTTTATTCTGTGCAAAATGATCAAAAACCTTTTGTTCTCTGTCTGTTAAAGTTTTCTTAAATATAACTTGAACTTCTTCTCTCAGAGTTTCAGTTTTTACAGGTGCTGACTTTTTAACAGGCTTAGATTTTTTTTCTACAGTTTTTTTCTTTTCTAATTTAGGTTTCTCAACTTTTTCTTTTTTTTCTGGAACATCAATAGTTTCTGAAAGTTTAAGATTATGAATAGAAAACGGAGTCGGAGCAACCTGTTGTTCTCGTTCATATGCTCTTTCCGCAATTGAACTTAAACGTTCAGCATGAGTTTGTTTCCAATCTGATTCAACAACCGGTTTTCCCTTCAGCACTATATCTATTAAATCATTTGTAGGCTTTGCCTCTTCAATTTTTTTCCCTAATCTGGCAGCATATTCTTCTAATGTAATCTTTTCCAGTGAGCTTCTCCATTGCTTAATCTCTTCTTTGCTCAAGTATTCAGACATTCATTATCTCCTTAACTATTCTTTCGACATTTTTTAATGTAGCATAAACCATGCCTCATGATTCAAAATGTTTCGTAACGTAAATTTTTGTGTTAAATATTTAACATTTTGTTGAAAATTCATTTGATTAATAATAATTGAATTTCATTTTACTTTGTGTTAAAATCTATAGTAGAATTTAATGTACGAAATACACTTATTAAACAGAGGCTTTTGCCTCACGCGAGATATATATAACAATTACCAATTAATAAATGGTAGAAAAGGAGAAAAATATGGCTACAAAAGAATTTTTTACAAATTCAGAAGAGTTGAAACAACTCATGTCAGCTGCTCGTGCAACTATTACTGCACCATTTTTCGGAAACAATGTTGAAGAAGTTAAATCAGTTTCCGAAGCTTACAAACTTGCAAAAAGCAGCTCTGGTACAATTGAATTAACAGGCATGCCTGTTTATGAACCTGAAAAAGTTGGTTTACCAAAAGGCGCTAACCAATTACTATTCAATGACGGTACTGTTGTTGGACGTTGTGCTGCAGCAAGAAAAATCGTTGGTGAACCAAACTGCGATTTAAAATATTTATTACCAATTATTCGTGAAGCTATTTATTCTACTCGCGATAAATTAATGTACAGAACAGAAACTGTTGTAGGTTTAGATAATGACTTTATGATTAAAGCTCATTTGATGATTCCTGAAGGTTTTGAAAACATAATGTACTCTTGGATGTTAAACTTCCAATATATTAATGAAGCTTATTCAAATATGTATGCAGAATCTAAAGAATATCCAGAAGGTGATATATATGTATTCTCTGATCCGGATTGGTCACACCCTGATTTCCCATACGGTTTGACATTCTTTGATCCTGAACACAACTGTGCTTGCATCTTAGGTATGAGATACTTCGGCGAACACAAAAAAGGTACATTAACTCTTGCCTGGGGTTGTGCCGCACGTAATGGTTTTGCATCATGCCACGGCGGTATGAAACGTTATAACCTTGATGGCGGAAAATCATTCCAAGTTGCAGTATTTGGATTATCTGGTTCAGGTAAATCTACAATTACTCACGCAAAACATAACAACAAATACAATATCACAGTTCTTCACGATGATGCATTTGTTATCAACATGAAAGACAAATATACTATCGCTCTTGAACCTGCTTATTTTGATAAAACAGCAGATTATCCAATCGGATGCGATGACAATAAATACATTTTGACTCAACAAAACGCCGGTGCTATTGCATTAGCTGACGGAAAAGTTGTTTCTGTAACAGAAGATATCAGAAACGGTAACGGTCGTGCAGTTAAATCTAAATTGTGGTCACCAAACAGAGTTGATAGAATCAATGAACCTATCAACGCTATATTCTGGTTAATGAAAGATCCTACAATTCCTCCAGTATTGAAATTGTCAGGTGCTTCATTAGGTTCAGCTATGGGTGCAACACTTGCTACAAAACGTTCTTCAGCAGAAAGATTAGCCGCAGGCGTTGATCCAAACGCATTGGTTGTTGAACCTTATGCTAACCCATTCAGAGTTTATCCTCTATCAATGGATTATGAAAGATTTAAAGAATTAATCGCTGATGGCGTTGATTGCTATATCTTGAATACTGGTGAATTTATGGGAACAAAAGTTCAACCTAAACACACTTTAGGAATTATCGAATCTATCGTTGAAGGTACTGCTAACTTCCATAAATGGGAAAACTTCTCTGATATTCAAATTATGGATATCGAAGGTTTTGATGCTTCATTCTCTAATAAAGAATATGCTTCTCAATTCGTTGCTCGTATGAACGACAGAATTAACTTCGTTAAATCAAGAGAAACTGAAAAAGCGGGTATTGACAAACTTCCTGCTGATGCATTAGAAGCATTAGAAGCAGTTGTTAAAGAAGCTACAGCTTTAGCTTCAGTATAGCCGATTGCAGCTATCAAAATAAAAAAGACGGATTATGAAATCCGTCTTTTTTTTATGTTATAATTTTTTCAAAAAAAGAGGAATTTATGAACAAAAAACTTGCTATGTCGACAATAGGTTATGCAATTATACTTGTAATAATTTTGGGTGTTGTTATGATAATCAGTGCCCCAATGCTGGCTGATAAATATAAAACTGAAAATAAACCTAAGCCTTTTGAACAACCGGAAATTTCGCATTCTGATTATTCTGAATTAAGAGAACTCGAAAATCGATTGTCAACACGAATTGACGAATTAGAAAGACATCAATCATATACAAATGATAATTCATATAAATATATATGTAAAATAGAAGGGAATTTGGATGACAGCGGCATAGTCGTACCATTTGATAATTCTAATCCGGATAGAAAAATTGTTTTTGTTTGTGAATATAAAAAGTAATAAAAAAAACTCCTCAAATGAGGAGTTTTTTTTGAATAATAAATACTTTAACTATTCAACTTCGATTGCTGAAACAGGGCAAGCATCTGCTGCTTCTTTTACGCAATCCATATTATCTGCAACTGCTGCATCATTAACTTGTGCAGTACCATCTACTGAAAATACTGCGTCGCAAATTGATTCGCAAGCGCCGCAACCGATACAAGAATCGTTAACTTTTACTGTCATTTTCAAATTCTCCTTATTATTTTATACATTGCGGAAAATACTCCGCATTGATATTTTACTATAGAAAAATAAAAATATCAATGATTTATTTTTGAGACTTATATAAATCCCAGTATTCCACCTTTGACAAACAGCGAAAAATCGTAAATAATAAGATAGAAGAAGAACGGAAGTTCGGAAGTCAAGAGGTCAGGCTATTAAAGGTGCTTCGCACAAAAATAAGTTTCTGACTTGTCATCTTCTTCCCATCTGAGCAACTAAGGAGGTAAATTTATGTTTACCCACCCATCGGCCGTTTAGCAAGGATTTTGGACTGGTTTTGGTGTAAAATTTTCGTCATCCTGAGCAAAGCGAAGGATCTCAAACCCACCCCTACCCCTCCCTTACAAAAGGAGGGAACAAAAGAATTACGTCATGCTGAATTTATTTCAGCATCTCAGACAGAACCCTCACCCGAATTCTTACAACTCGCAAGCTCGTTGAGAATTCTACCCTCTGCTTGGTTGCTCGCGTTAAACGGCAGTTCCGCATTTTGCCGCAGAGCACTTGGCTCCTTGCAAAAATGCTCCAGCCTCGGCTCGCAATCCGCTCCCTTACAAAAGAAGGGGACAATTTCTAATAAAAATTACTGGAATGATCTTTTATCAATGAATTGAAATAAATAATAAAAAAAAGGACTTATATATAATAAAAAAGCCGCTCCAATAAGGAACGGCTTTTTGTAAAAACTTTGAAGCTTATTTTTTGTTAACAGCTTCTTTGAATTTTTTACCAGCTGAGAATGCAGGAACTGTTGTTGCAGGAATTTTTAATTCTTTGCCAGTTTGTGGGTTTCTGCCGATTCTTGCAGCTCTTTTTCTTGATTCGAATGTACCAAAACCAACTAAAGTTACTTTTTTACCTTTTGAAACTGTTTTTTGGATAGTTTCGATAAAAGCGCCTAAAACTTCAGCAGCTTCTTTTTGAGTTACATTTGATTTTTTTGCAATTTCTTGTACTAATTCTTCTTTGTTCATTTTAAAACTCCCTTTCTTTTGAGCAGATTTCATCATGTACTGCCGACTCATCTGCTGCCTGTTTTGTACATGCTTAATTATATCGGATTATTTTTTAAACGCAAGTATTTTAACGTTTTTTAACATATTTTTTCGCATAAAACATATAAATAGAGGAATTTTATGATATAATTACAGAGGAATTGGAGTATCTATGAAGGAAAGATTTCTGTTATTTACAATAGTTTTTGGGCTTGGAGTATTTATTTATATCTTCCAGAGCTATTTTAATACTGTATGGGGATTAGCATTTTTATGCACATTTATGTTTATTTATTCACTTTTTATGAATTTATCTTATAAATTTAAAAAGCGTAAACTTGAAAAATATCCCGAAGTTATTAATAAAAACTATAAACCGTTTGTGACAGTTATGATTCCTGCTCACAATGAAGAAGGAGTTATTGCAAATACTGTTCAAAACATTTTAAATATGGATTATGAAAACTTTGAAGTAATCGTAATTGATGACAGAAGTTCTGATAATACTGCTTCAGTTGTAAAAGATTTAGAAAACAGATTTGAAAAAGTCACAGCATTAATTCGTACTCCTGAGGCTTTTCCAGGCAAATCTGCCGTTTTAAATGATGCATTTAAAATTGCAAAAGGCGAAGCAATCTTAGTTTTTGATGCTGATGCGACAGTCGAACCGGACTTTTTATCAAAACTTATACCTCATCTTGAACCAAAAGATGTAGGCGCTGTTCAGGCAAGAAAAGTTATTAGAAATAAAAATGTAAATCTTTTAACGCGTTGTCAAAATAATGAATATACAATGGATGCACATTTTCAGGTAGGCCGCGATTCAATTAAAGGAGCTGTAGAATTGCGAGGAAATGGTGAACTTATTAAACGTCAGGCAATAGAAGATATTGGCGGCTGGAATAATTATACAATTGTTGATGATTTAGATATGTCAACACGCTTACATATAAAAGGATGGGATATACGTTTTTGTTTAGATGCTATTGTATATGAAGAGGGAATCACTTATTTGAAACCTTTATACAGGCAAAGACGCCGCTGGCTTGAAGGTACAATCAGAAGATATTTGGAATACTTTGGTGATGTATTATTTTCAAAAGAAATGTCTCTCAGGGCAAGTCTTGATATGACAGCTTATATAACCCAATTTATAATGCCCGGTTGGTTTTTGATGGAAATTTTAATCAGAGGATTTAAAGTTTTAGCAAAACAAGCGCCGCCGCATATGCTTTATTCATCAATATTTATAGGATGTGTAATTGGTTTGGGATTTTTCTTTGCTGCCAGATATGCACTTAGAAGATATGATTTTATGCCAAGACTTGATGCTACATTTGAAGCTTTAGAAACCTCTGTTTACTTGCTTATAATCTGGTTCCCGCTAGTATTATATATTTGTTTTAAAATATTATTCATGAAAAAAGATATGAACTGGGGTAAAACCGCTCATGGACTTGTATTAGAAGAAGAAGCTAGTATCAAAGCTTTTATAAAAAAAGAATTAGAAAAAACTAAAAAATATACAATAGAATATACAGAAAAATATACTGAAAAAATAAAACATACATTAGCAGGAAAAGGAGAAAAATAATGACAACTCAAACAGTTATTGATGTAAAAAATAAAATCAGAGCGATAAATGATTTTCCAAAACCCGGAATTATATTTAGAGACATAACAACAGCACTAAAAGATGCAGAAACATTGAAAGTAATTGTAGATTACTTATGCGATCAATTTAAAGATACAAAAATCGATTTTATTGCTGGTATCGAAAGCCGCGGATTTATACTTGGCATGCCAATGGCTTATAAAATGGGAATAGGTTTTGTGCCTGTCAGAAAACCTAATAAATTACCGGCAGCAACATACTCACAAGAATACGAACTAGAATACGGCACAGATAAAATCGAAATTCATCAAGATGCATTCTTTGAAGGTGCAAATGTTTTAATCGTAGACGATTTACTTGCTACAGGCGGAACAGCAGAAGCGGCATGCAAGTTAGTAAAAAAAGCCGGAGCAAATCTTGTTGGAACAGCTTTTTTAATTGAACTTGAAGCCTTAAAAGGCAGAGATAAGTTAACGGATTCTCCAAAAATCGTATCTATGCTTAAATATTAATTTTTATTGCGGATAATGTAAAATTATCCGCAATATTTTTACAATAGTAGCAAAAAAATTTTTTAGGAGTTTTACAATAATATCGAGAAGGAGTATTCATAAAAATGTCAATTCAGCCATACACTTATTCAGGAAGCACACCAGCATTTACAGGTAATGTAGGAAAATCCGTATATTCCTTATTAAATGCTGTAACAACACATTGTATAAAAACGGAAACAAAAGAAGCAAATAAAATAGGAACAAATGCTAATAAAGAAGTCATAGAATATTATCAGAAATTAAGACGTGAAATCCTTGCACATCTCGAAATATATATGGCACAAACCCATCCTAAAACTGTTTTAAAATATAATCTGTTATATAACAGATTTTTCTTAGTAAATAATAAAATGAATACTATAATCGAATTTGGACATACACTAAATAAAAAATTTAATAAAACTAATAAAATAACACTAAATTTAAATGACCCTTCAAAAACAATGCATACCGAAAACAAAAAAGAGTGGGGAATTAATTTTATATATAACATGAAAAAGTTTACTAAAAATTTATCTAAAACATATAGACCAGAAGAAATTGATAATATTATGTTTGATAATTTTACTAAACACATTATTACATCTGCAAAAGATGCATCAGTTTTTGGTAAACTAAGTGCAAATTATAATGGCAAAAAAGCAGATAAAATTTCACTTGAACTAAACAAACCTACAATTTGGAAAGATAAGTTGAAGAAATTACATAATGAATCTGTAGAAAGGAATAAAAAATGATTCAACCTGTATCATATAACAACAAACCGGCATTTACAGGATATGTAGACAAATCTGTTATTAAATTATTAGACAAAAATGTAGATAAAACCAGTAAACACAGCATTGAATATGCTAAATTATTTGGTGAAAAAGTTGATATAGATTTAGTTCGCAAAGCACTCAAAAAAAGAAGCCAGATACTTGATAACCTAAAAAAATTTATGGCCCCATTGCATCATGACACTGCATTAAAATATAATTCTAATAAATTTCCCTCTTTTTTTATTGAAAATAAGAAATTAAAAAGTAAGTTTAGATTTATATATCCCGACAGTAATAACACTGGAGAAATAGGTTACGATATTATTAATGTGGGAAGGCCAAAAGATCCGACTAGTTTATCTGACATTTTAAAATTTAGTGATAATTTAAATAAAGTTGATTCTAAAGAAGTTGATAGATATACACTTAAACATTACACTAACTATATTACTCAAAAAGCTAAAAATATTTCATTTTCCCCCGAATTTAGACTTAAGAGATTAGGTAAAAAAGTAAATAAAATTGCAAAAGAATTTGGTCAGTCAGAAATTTGGCAAGACAAACTTCTTGTAGTGCATAGAGAAGCTAAAGAACTAGAAAGACAACAAAAAATTAAGAAAAAAGAAATTAAAAAAATTATAAAACAAAACAAAAAAATATTAAAAGAATTCATAATAAATAATAAAAACTCTCAATAGAGAGTTTTTTTTACAGATTTAACACAAGTTTTCAAGTTATATTTCTTGTAGAATATCAGTAGATTTAAACTTTTTTGCAGAATGTAATGTTATATATTCCTTTAATAATTCAAAACATACTGTACAAACTTTTTCATTAGCTTTTTTTTCATAATCAGAATTGAAATCAAAATCATTTTCAAGACAAGCATTCAAAAAATCTCGAAGCTTATAGTGCAAAACCGTTTTAAGTTTATAATTATTATTACATTTTGCACAAATTATTCCGCCCATTTGCGCTGAAAAATACATATTTTCATCTTTCACTAAATCTTTACAACAAAGACAATTATCTAATTCAATACCCAAACCGGAAATTTGCATCATTTTTAACTGAAATTTTATAACAGCTATCAAAATTTCTATAATATCTATTGCATTAGAAATTTTATCTAAAGATTTATATAAAATCTCATAGATTTCTGCCGAACAAGGATCATCTTCTACACCAAAATTATTTACAACTTCAGAAACATACATTGAATAAAAAATTTTATCCATATTTTGTCTTGTTTTATTGAATGTATTCAAAGCTTCAGCCTGACAAATTCTATCCAAATTTTTGCCTTTGTAAAGCATTAATTTATTCGCGACAAGCAAATCCATTCTTGCACCAAGTTTGCTCTTTGGTTTTTTAACCCCCTTTGCAACACCTCTGATAAGTCCTCTATCTCTTGAATACATAACAATTATTTTATCAGCTTCGCTCAAATTATATGATTTTAGATTAATAGCATCAGTAACAAAATTATTCATAAGAAGTACCGTGATAAACCCCTCTAATCATTTGTTGAAGTTCATTTTTATTATCAGAATAATTTATTGCAGTTTCTTCTGTAATAAATTCTTGTTCTAACAATCTAAAAATTGAAGCATTCATTGTTATCATATTATTGAAAGAACCTTTTTTTACAAGTTCATAAACATCTTCTAATTTATCTTTTGCAATAAAATCTTTAACAGTTGGAGTAACAACAAGAACTTCACATGCCGGTCTTCTGCCAAAGCTGTTAGCAAGCGGCAGCAGTTTTTGAGACACAGTGCCTCTTAAAACTGTTGCAAGCTGACTTCTTACAAAATCTCTATCAGAAGGTTCAAACATATTAACAATTCTATTAACCGTTTGAATTGCATCGTTCGTGTGAATAGTTGCAAAAACTAAGTGACCTGTTTCAGCAGCTTTCAATGCAGCAGAAACCGTTTCTCTATCTCTAATTTCACCAATAAAAATAACATCCGGATCTTGTCTAAGTGAATATTTTATACCATCAGGAAAGGTCGGAGTATCAATAAGAACTTGTCTTTGAGAAATTATTGATTTTTTATTGTTAAATATAAATTCAACTGGATCCTCAATTGTTATAATATGTTTTGGATAATTAATATTAACATAATCAATTAAAGATGCAATTGTTGTAGATTTCCCGGAACCGGTAGGACCCGTAATCAGAACCAGACCATTATTTAATGTTGCAAACTGCTCAATTGATTCCGGCAAATTTAATTCTTTTATTTTTTTGATATTGTAAGGTATCATTCTAATAACAAGAGAACATTTGCCGAGCTGTCTGTTTAAATTTACCCTAAACCGCGAATAGCCGGCAATTTCATATGCAAAATCTAAATCATATATTGACTGAATTTTTTCCACAAAATGTTCAGGCAGTAACGTTTTATATGCACAAACCAAATCTTCTTCTGTTAAAATTGGCATGTCAACTTTAGTAATTTTGCCATCTATCCTCAATGCAGGATGTTCACCTACTTGTAAATGCACATCCGAAGCTTTTATAGAAGTTGCCTTTTTTAAAAAGGCTATAATATCAAATTTTTCGTTGCTCATAAATCTCCTTCTAAAAACAAATTATAGCATTTTTATTAAATTTCGACAAGTAAAAGTTTTATGTAACAAAATCTTAACAAACATACTTAAAAAAGGAAATTTTTCAAAACAGAAATACTTTATATAAGAGTAAGGGAAATTTCAAGAAACGGGAAAATAAAATTTAAAAATTGGATATTATAATCTAAAATTCTTCAAGATGTAAGGATGAAAAGATTAAAGAAAAAGGTCTTATTTATACTCTCTCTCTCTTAATATCCTCGTGTTTATTTAATGTTGCCATAATCTGGCAACTTTTTTTTTGCCGCCGAGCAGACAAGCGGAGCGAGAGAATTTTGCATGTTGCGCTTTTTATTTATATTGGAGTTACAAGCTATATTACAACTTCTTTATGAACTTCTATATATTTAACAGCATAAACCGCGCCCACAGCACCATCTGAGGCCGCAGTAATAACCTGTCTCAACGGGGTTTTCCTGACATCACCGACTGCAAAAACACCTTCAAGAGAGGTTTGCATTGTCTCATCAGTAATTATAAAACCAGACATGTCTTGCTCTAATTGTCCGCTAAATCCTTCGACATTCGGTGTTATACCAATGTATGGAAATATTCCGTTAACATTCAAACTAGAAATTTCATTAGTTTTAACATTTTCTAAAATAAGAGTATCTACAAGATTTTCACCTTTAATCTCTCTTACAACGCTATTCCAGATAAACTCTATTTTTTCATTTTTAAAAGCTCGTTTTTGAACAATTTTATCCGCACGAAGTTCATCTCGTCTGTGAATTAAATATACTCTGTTTGCGAATTTTGTCAAATACATTGCTTCTTCAACAGCAGCATTTCCTCCGCCGACAACCGCAACGACTTTATCTTTATAAAAAGCGCCATCGCAAACTGCACAATAACTTACCCCTCTTCCGACAAACTCTTTTTCTCCAGGAATACCTAATTTCATTGGTTGTGCACCCGTTGCTATTATTATCGTTTTTGCATTAAATTCGCATTCTTTTGTTATGATTTTTTTATTTTTTAAATCTATATTTTGAATTTCCTGCATTGGGAATTTATTAACTCCAAATTTATCAGCATGTTCTTCAAATTTTTCCATTAAATCATAACCGCCAACAATTTGAAATCCAGGATAATTTTCTAATTCTAAGTAATTTGAAGGCTGACCGCCCAGCATGTTTGTATCAATAATAGCAGTTGAAACAGCTCCTCTTGCGGAATATATTGATGCAGATAAACCTGCTGGTCCGCCGCCTAAAATTATTGTATCAAAATTTAAATTTTTCATTTTCCTCACTTTTCTGTAATGCTTGAACCCGAAATCTTTTCTCCTTTTAATATATAAATCGCAGTATCTTTTTTGATTAATGAATTATCAAAATTTGAAAAAGTTTCAAGTGTAATATAATTTACTCCCGTAAAAGTATCTCCCGTTAATTTTAAATCAACAGTATCTGTTAATTTTTTATTATTATCATACTCTCCCGATTTTGTAAATCTTATTATATTTCCATCAACATAATCCAATTTTACAGATGCTGATGCGCCGGTAAAAGGATTGTTTAAATTTATGACGTCACCATTGCGTGATAAGTTCCAAATA
>CATLEG010000059.1 GCA_949915775.1 uncultured Candidatus Melainabacteria bacterium
AGACTGATAAAAACCCTCTCCCTAACCCTCTCCCTAGGAGAGGGAACAGTGCTATTTCCCCTCTACCTCTGGGAGAGGGTAGAATTCTCAACGAGCTTGCGAGTTGTAAGAATTCGGGTGAGGGTGCTTTCACATTAGCCGAAGTTTTTTCACCCTGCAGGAAGGTTAAATTAAACTTCGGGTTTACTCTAGCCGAAGTCCTAATCACCCTCGGCATAATCGGTGTTGTGGCGGCGGTGACTTTGCCATCATTAATTGGAAATTATCAAAAAAAGCAAGCAGTTTCTCAATTGAAAGTTGCATATAGTATTTTGTCTCAAGCTGTTGCGCAAGCCAGAGAAGAAAATGGGGATCCTTTAGATTGGGATTATTCAAATGCTGAAATTTTTTCTGAAAAATACTTTGTTCCTTATTTAAAGGTAATAAAAAAATGCCCGAGAATAGGTAATAATATTTTTTGTTATGCAGGAAAAGATAGAACTGAAAATACTTTACGTTATTTAAATGGTGATTTAATATTGGAATCTAGGGGAACAAAGACTATAGCTTTATCAAATGGAATGAGTTTAATGTTTACTACTGGTAGAGGTAATAGCGGTGGTACTTTTGCAAAAATATATGTAGATATTAATGGAGCAAAAGGAAAGTCCATTATTGGTAAAGATGTTTTTGCTTTTTCTATGTGCCCGGATAGGGGTGAAAATCATATTTTGTTATTAGGTGTGAATGGAGCTAATTCATCAGGTGTAAATAATACTTCTTATATGAAAGATAGAGATTATTTAAAATCAGAAGTTCCCGGTGCTTGTAATAAGAACGCGCAATCTGGCACAGGTTATAATCAAGGTGATTTTTGTTCACTGTTGATTCAAATCGATGGCTGGAAAATTGCTCCGGATTATCCTTGGTAAATTTTCACGTGGATTTTTCTCTATTCCCCTAAAAATCTTTTTGCATTAATTACACTAAAGTATAAAATTTTCATATTATATAAAAACAGAAATATTATTAATGTTTTTTGATAAACTTGTGATAATCTTTATATGGAGGTATAAAAATGTATTTTTTATCAGAAAAAGAGTTGGAAGTTTTAAAATATCTTGTAAGAGGTTTTAATAATAAAGAAATAGCAGATTTATTATTTATTACAATAGACACAGTAAAGGCACATATTACTTCAATATTTAGAAAATTACAGGTAAAAAATCGTACAGCAGCAGCTTATGTTGCAATAAAAAATAATCTGGTTGAGTGGTAGAATATAAAAAATTTTAATTAATTTGGCTAATGTATTTTTATAAATACACTAGTATTATCATGTTATGAATGATTATGATTTTTATAATGTGATAAATAAACCGGTATACGCGCCTGACAGAAGTATATTTAAAACTGTCTGGACTTTTTTGTATGTGTTAATGTTTATATCATTTTTAATATTTTATTTTAAGCCGTTAAGTATAGCAAAAATACTTGCGACTCCGTTATTTTGCTTGCAATTTTTATTAAATCTTAGTTGGACTCCTGTGTTTTTCCGGTATAAAAAAATTGGTATGGCATTTGGAATATGTGTTTTACTTTTAATAACGGTAATATTAATGACACTATTATTTTTTAGAATGTCATTTCTGCTGGGTATTTTGCAAATTCCTTATATAATTTGGCTAGTTCTTGCTGCTAGATTAAATTACGATATTATGAAAATGAATTAAACTTTTGCCGCAAAAAATTTTTTTACGTGTTTTATATGTATATGAAGATTTTACCCGCGGCATATAAATATGTTAGTATAGGCTTGCTTGGAGGAGCATTAGTATGTGGTGCTCCAAATATAAAAGCACAAAATATTTTGACAGAGGATAAGGTTGAATTAAGTTTGAAAATTCCGCCTTCAGGTACTGCTGATTCTACAGTATTGGTAAATGCGCCAACCCCGAAATTCAAATTTATGGGCGAAAATAAACTTGCTAAAATTGTTGTAGATGTGGCAAATAATGTTTTGTATCATTTTGATGATGCTGGAAAACCTTTGACAGCATATCTTATTGCGACCGGTAAACCGTCAACTCCGACATCAACAGGATTTAGACGCGTAACACATATTGAAACATTTCCATATAAAGGTGCTCCGCGAAGTTCAAAAAGACGGCGTGATCCAAAAAGTTACGGTCCGAAAATTATATGTCTGGAAAAAATTAATATAAATACAGGTGAAACTGCGACTACCGGTGAATTTATTCATGGAAATAACAATTTTGCAAGTCTCGGTAAAAAAGCTTCACATGGCTGCATGAGGATGGATAATGAAGTTATAAAATTTCTTGCCAAAATTATTAAACGCGGCGATTTCGTAATTATAAAATAATTACTTAATTTTTCTGCCCAATGAAAGTCCGGCAGGCAGTGGTAAAACAACGTTTTCATAATTCGGATGTACATTTATCGCATCTATAAAAGGTTTACATTTCGCTTCATGTGACAAAACATTGTCGCATGCTATAATACCGCCGACTTTTAAATGTTTATCTATAAATTCAAAATATTTTATATATTCTGATTTATTGGCATCAACAAATGCAAAATCTATTTCAAAATCATTCGGCAAATATTCAAGATACATTAATGCTGAACCTTGAAGAGGTGTTATTATATCAGATACACCGCAAATTTTAAAATTTTCTTTTGCTACATCAAGACGTTTATCATAGAACTCAATTGTGGTTAAATGACCGCCGGTTTCTTTTAACGCTTTGCCGAGCCATATGCCGGAATATCCGTTAGATGTACCAATTTCTAAAACATTTTGTGATTTTTCTGCACGAATTAATGTGTGTAAAAATTCAGCGGTTACACGAGATATATTCCAAAATTGTTTTTGTGTTTTTTCTAATTCTAATAAAACTTCTTGTGTTTTTTTATCAAATTTTTCTATCATTTTTTATTATTGTTTATTTTCTTAATTCTGTCTGTTACAATTATTGAATTAGCTGGGATATCTATAGGAACAGTTTTGATAACCTTATTTGTACCCAGATCAAATACTGTATACAAAGAAGCTTTTGTATCAGTAATTAATGCAATATTAGTGTCATCAATGTGGCTGATTTTTGTAGAAAAACCGTTTGTATTCAAATAAATAGAATTGGTTAGTTCATCAGTCTTTGCATCAAGTATTTGAATAGAATTATCACCGGCACCTAAGATATAAATTCTGTCATGAAATTCAAGCATATCAATAGGTTTTTCACAAATTTCCATTTCGCTCATAAGACCAATTGTGTCATAATCGATTATGGCTAAACGATTTTTAGTGCGGCTTGTTACATAAATTTTATTATTTGCAAATAAAATTTTAGAAACATTTGGAAATTTGCCGATTTCTTTTAAAAGATAATTATTATCAAGTTCTATTGCCCATATGTCACGAGTTTTTTTGTCATAATAAAATAATTTTGTTCCATCTTCAGAAAGTGTTAATTTTTCACACATTCCTGTAATTTTAATTTGTTTTGATAAAGTCATAGTTTCAAGATTTACTGTGTAAATGCTTGAATCAATTGAGCTTGAAATATATGCAATATTTTTATTTTTATCGATTAAAATTTCATCCGGCTGTGTTTTTGTGTAAATCTGTTTAATTATTTCATCATCCGCTAATGAAATGATATCAACAGAAGGCTTGTCAAAAGCAGAAACAAGCAGGAATTCATTATTATAAGCTTGCATAGAAATTGGTACATTATTTTGTTTTATTGAATATTCCGGTGTTTTTGCTCCCAAATTTAATACTTGAATATTTTTAGAATATGGTGAAGATACATAAAAATTCCTATTTTTTAAAGCAGGAATCTGTGCAAGAGTTTTTAAAGTTGATCCAGTAAGCTGTGTCACAACAGGCTTTGTACTTTCAATTCTTACACCTGAATCTTTTGCTGTAGATATATGTAAATCACCTATAATAGATTTCATATTTTCAGGAACGATTAATCCTTTTGGGACAAGCATGTCTTGCGGCAAAAGACCTGTTCTTATTTCTAACGGTAAATCCGGCATATTAAATATTGTTTTATTGCCTTTAGAATCAGTTAAAACTTTTAGCAGAACAAAATCGTTATTCAAAATAATTACATTTGGTTTTTCTAACAAAGTTTTATTTGTTGGAAATGTTGATTTAATGGATAAATTTTCAGGAGTCAAAATTTTTGAAGGATATAATGGCAGATAAATAGTATTATCAGGCAGAATTATAACACCGTCAAATCTGAAATTTGTACCAGGGAAATCTTGTTTTATAAAATTTTGAATATTGTCCGGTATTTTTGTTGAGAATGCCGGCATGCTTAATGCCATAAATACAACAGCAAGCATAATTATTTTTTTACCCATTAAATACTCCCTTAACTTTGTCCAACACTGAAGAATGATGGATTTTTTTCTTATTTTGTAATTCATACAATTTTTTGTATAATGTTTTTTCTTCTTCTGAAAGTTTTGTAGGTGTTTTAACAGAAACTATTACAATATGATCGCCTCTTTGAGATGGACGTGAAATAAATGGAACTCCTGCCCCTTTTATTTTTATTGAATTTCCGCTTTGAACACCGGCATGAACTGTTATTTTTTGTTCACCATCCAGAGTTTTGATAACAACATCGTCACCAAGAGCTGCTTGAGCAGGTGTTATATCTAATTTTGTATAAACATCATTTCTGTCACGTTTGAAGTAATCGGAAGCTTTTACATGTAGTACAACATACAAATCTCCAGCAGGTCCGCCGTTTGTGCCGGCATCACCTTCTTTTGAAACACGAATTTTTGACATATTATCAACACCGGCCGGAATTTTTATATTAATTTTCTTTTCTTTTTCTACTTTTCCATGTCCGCCGCAAGCTTTGCAAGGATTTGCTATTTTTTTGCCGGAACCATTGCAATCTGGACAGGTAACAATTTGTGAAATTGAACCCAAAGGTGTTCTCATAACTTGTTGAACTTGACCAGTTCCATGGCATGTCGGACAAATTACCGGTTGAGACCCTTTTTGTGCTCCTGTACCTTGACATTCCGAACATATTTCAAGATGGTCAAATTTTATTTCTTTTTCACAGCCGAAAATAGCCTGCTCAAAATCAATTTCGAGATCAAGCCTTAAATCATCACCTTCAACAGGTGCATTTGGGTCTATACGTCCACCTCCAAATCCAAAACCGCCCATTCCTCCAAAAAAAGAGTTGAAAATATCATTCAGATCACCAAAGCCGCTTGCAAAAGGCCCATTTGTATCAAAACCGGCATTTTTAAGTCCGTCTTCACCGTATCTGTCATAAGTTGCGCGTTTATTATCATCGGATAATGTTTCGTAAGCTTTTCCGAGTTCTTTAAATTTTTCTTCTGCATCCGGAGCTTTATTAACGTCGGGGTGCAATGTTCTGGCTTTTTTTCTGAAAGCCGATTTTATTTCATCTTTTGATGCGTCTTTTGAAACGCCCAATATTTCATAATAATCTGTCATTAAATTCTTCCCTATTCTGTATTGTCATTGCGAGGAGCGTTAGTGACGTGGCAATCTCATTACCTTTATTCTATCATATAAATTCTCAATAGCAAAATTAATCTTGTGATGTTGCGACGTTAACAAGTGCCGGTCTTAGAACCTTATCACCTAGTTTGTAGCCTTTTTGCAGTTCGTTAACAATAGTATTTTCAGGATGTTCAGAAGTCGATGTCTGCATTACGGCCTCATGAAAATTTGGGTCGAATTCTTTTCCTTCTGTTTCGATTTCTTCCAGTCCAAGTTTTTTTAGTGCTTCAATTGTTTGTTTATGTACTAAATCAAAACTTTCTTTAACTTTTTGGCAATCCTCAACGCTTTCTAGAGCTTTTTTACCGCGTTCAAAATTGTCTAAAACTTCAATCAGTTTTTTTAATGCGTTTTCTGTACCGAATTTTAAAAGTTCTTCTCTTTCATTTTCCTGACGTTTGCGATAGTTATCAAAGTCGGCAGCAAGTCTTAAATATTGTTGATTTAATGTATCAAATTTTTGTTGAAGTTCTTCGTATTTATCGGATGAATCATTTTTAGTTTGTTCTTCTTTAATTTCTTCTGCTGTTTCTTGAACAGAAGAATTATCTTCTGTATTTTTATCTAATTCTTCGTTTTTAAATGGATTATTGTTATGATGTTTATGTGACATAATTATACCTCTCTTTATTTTATTATAATTTATCAATAATCATTCACAAGAAAAATTTATTATTTTTTAATAATTGATAATAGTTTGACTCAATGACTTTAATATGATAGATTAAAATACAAAGGGATATTTAATGGAAGTTATTGAAGATATAAAAGAGGGATATATTACAGATTATATTTCTGGTATTCAGGTTAAGGCTACGCCTGAAGAAACTCAGGCTACACAAATTTTTTCTAAAAGTCTTGTAGAAGATTATGGGTATCCTAAAGATTTAATTCAAACAAGACCGCAGCTGCGATTAAAACGTTGTCCTTCTGATCCGAATGATAAATATCCTATAGATATTGCGATATTTAATAATGAGTCTAAAGCTTTGAATTCATTGTATATAATTGTTGAATGTAAGCAAAAGACTCGAAAAGATGGGCTTGAGCAGCTTAAAACATATCTTTCTCTTTCTTCTGCTAAATTAGGAGTTTGGTTTAACGGTGAAGAACGTCTTTTCTTACAAAAAATTATTAGCGAAGAAGGTCTTGAATTTGTTGAAATTCCTAATATTCCTCAATATGGACAAGGAATAGAAGATATCGGCTTATATAAGAGAAAAGATTTAAAAGTTACACATAACTTAAAATCAATATTCCGTTCTATTAGAAATCATCTTGCTGGTAATTTTTCTGGAGCTACAAGAGATGAAGAACTTGCTAAAGAAATAATTAATATAATTTTTTGCAAATTATATGATGAAAAATATACTCCTCTTGAAGATATTGTAAATTTTAGATCTGGAGTCAGTGAGAAGAAATCTGTTGTAAAAAAACGCATATTAGAGCTTTTTGAAAATGTAAAGACAAAATATCCAAATATTATTACCGGTGAAGATAGAATTGAATTAGATGAAGATGCTATTTATTATATTGTCGGAGAGTTGCAAAGTTATTGTTTGATGCATACTCAAAGAGATGTTATTGCCGATGCTTTTGAAGTATTTATTGGTTATGCTCTAAAGGGAGCTCAAGGACAATTTTTTACTCCTAGAAATGTTGTTAAATTAATGGTTAAAGCAATTGATCCTAAGCCTGGTGAGCTTGTTATAGATCCGGCATGCGGCAGCGGCGGGTTTTTGATTGAATCATTAAAATATTTGTGGGATAAAATTGATGAGCAAGGTAAAAAATTATCTTGGAATGAACATACTATTGAAGTTGAAAAAAATAAACTCGCAAGTGGTTGTATTAACGGCATAGAAAAAGATAAATTTCTTTGCAAAGTTGCTAAAGCATATATGACAATTTTGGGCGATGGAGAGAGTGGAATATTTTGTGAAGATAGTCTTAATGTTCCTTCAGAATGGCATATGGATACTACTCAAAAAATTCAGCTTGGCAAGTTTGATGTTTTGCTTACAAATCCGCCTTTTGGTAAAGAAATAAAAGTTATTGGTAAAGAAAAATTATCTCAATATGATTTGTCATATAAATGGAAAAAAGTTAATGACAAATTTGAAAAAACAACCGATTTAAAAGATAAAATGAATCCAGAAGTTTTATTTGTTGAACGTTCTTTGCAATTGCTAAAAGACGGCGGAAGGATGGGTATTATTTTGCCGGAAACTTTTTTCTTTGCCCCGAAATCTAAATATGTGATGGATTTTATTGCCAGAAATAATAATATTACTTGGATTATAGATATTCCGCATAATACTTTCAGACCTCATAATAATGCAAAGTGTATTGTTATAATTTTTGAAAAAAATAGACCTCAGCAAGATTTTATAAATATGGCTATTGCAGAAGAAATTGGTCATAATCATCAGGGAAAAGAGTTATATCGTTGGGATTATGAAAAACAGGCTGTAAATAAAGATTTATTATGGGATGATGTACCTTTAATAATTAATGAAATGGATAGTAGTTTTCATCATTATTGTTTTAGGCAGGATTATAGTACTGTTGAAAAAAAGAGTATATTTGTTCCTCGCTATTATTGGAATAATAAAATGCAGGAAATTGAAGCTATTGCAAAAAAATCTAATGTAACTCTTGTGCCAATTAAAAAATTAATTAGTGAAAAAATACTAACATTTTTTGACGGACATGGCTCTCCAGCAGCAGAAAATAAGGGAATGGGTGATTACCCTTATATTAGAGTGAAAGATATTGTAAATTGGGATATTTATAAAGATCCGACAGCAAAAATACCGGAAAAGGCATATAATGAGCTTAGAAATCCTGCTAAAAACTTAGAAGAAAATGATATTTTGTATGTACGAAGAGGCAGTTACAGAATCGGCAGTGTTGCTATAGTTTCAAACTATGATTTGAATGTTGTGCTTACCAGAGAAATTTTGGTTATGCGTCTTTTACAAGAACAAAATAAATATAATTTAACTCCTTATTATTTATTATATTTACTTTCTACACGAATTGTTCAAGAACAGTCTAAAAATAAGGTGTTAATTGAAACAACCCTTCCTAATATTGCGGATAGATGGAAAGAGTTAAAGTTACCTATATCAAATGATATAGAAGAAAGAATTAAAATTTCTAAACAAATTGAAGATATTGTTCATTTGAAAAGAGAATCTGTATATAAAATTTTAGATTTAGAAAAAATTATGGGTTGTTTAAATACCTAAAATTTTTTGTAACTGTAATATGTTACAATAGCTTAATAAAATTTTACAAAGCTGGAAAGCCTTGTATAATCGCTCATAGCATAGCATAGCATAACATTTTTGCGTCCGTAGCAAAAAATTTTTGCAAATTTACTTTATTAATATATAAGCAAAATATAAGGATGGTTGTTATGACAGTTACAGTTAAAGATTTATTTTTGTATGATGCAAATTTTGATCCGGCAAAAATTCGTCGTTTGACAGGAAAAACAAATTACAAGAAAACAGATACTGTGGATTTATCAAGATTGGCTGCATTGAATGATATGGATTTATCAGTTTTTGTAGCAAAAAAAGAGGGAAAATCTTTTTTAAATTCGCTACAAGATGATAATATAAAAATGCAAATAGCGGATGCTTCTGGTATTAAAACTGGTAATAATCAAACTAGTAATATTCCTGCATATATGCCAATGGATAAGAGTGTTTTTGATTATCAAAGGCCATCATTGGCATAGGAGGTAAATATGGTTGATGCTATACAGACAACGAATTATGATAAAACTCAAATGTATTTGAAAAGTCAGATTAAGCAGCCTACAAATCTAAATGATTTAAAACGCAATGCAAATATAAAAGCCCGTCAAGTCCAATTGGCACGTGCAAATGGTGATTTAGAAACGGCCGCAATTCTTGCATATGAACATCAGCAAATTATTCAAGATATTAATAATTATTATAATTAAATATTAAGATTTAATTTTCGTTTAGCATTCTCAATTTTAGAAAGTTTTTTAAGAGCTTTTTCTGCGGGAGTTTTTATTCTAAATATATCCAAAAAATGCACCTTTAACATTCTCATGCCTATTTTGGAAAATAATGGTACTTGTATAGGCTTTGGTTTTTGAGTTGCAAATGCCAAATTATAGTTTTCGTGTGCTACGTTTGCATATTGTTTTTTTGCAACTTTAAAATCTTTATAGTTGCCGGTAACCGCTGACAGCATCATTTCATTTTGGAGCTTAGTTAATCTTTCGATAATCTGTCTTGATTCAGTAACTGCTTTATTTACTTTTATCATTATTTTCTCCATAAAAATTCCCGCATATATATGCGGAAATTTTTATATATTTGCTAATTTTAAGTAATAATCGTTTGCTCTTTCGAATTTGTGAGCTGCATTGAATAGTCTGCTTTCCTGTAATTGCGGTGCAAGGATTTGTAAACCAATTGGCATACCTTCACCGTCAAATCCGGCAGGAACGCTTAATCCTGGAATTCCAGCAAGGTTAGCAGAAATTGTTGCAATATCTGTTAAATACATTGCAAGCGGGTCACTTGATTTTGCACCGAGTTCAAATGCTGTGTTTGGACAAGTTGGAGAAATCAAGATGTCTGCTTTTTTAAATGCTTCTACAAAATCTTGAGTTACAAGAGCACGCATTTGTTGAGCTTTTTTGTAATAAGCATCATAATATCCTGATGATAGTGCATAAGTTCCAAGCATTATACGGCGTTTAACTTCCGGTCCAAAACCTTCTGCTCTAGTTTTTGTATACATTTCCATAAGATTTTTCGCATCCGGTGTTCTGTAACCGTATTTTACACCGTCAAAACGTGCTAGGTTTGATGAACATTCAGCAGTTGCAAGAATGTAGTAAATTCCGATTGAGTGTTTTAGATTTGGTAATGAAATTTCAACGATTTCAGCGCCTAATTTTTTGTAATCCTCAATCGCTTTTTGCATAGCTTTTGCAACATCTTCTGACAAGCCTTCTGGCATAAGTTCTTTTATAACGCCGACTTTCATACCTTTGATATCATTATTAAGATTTGCTGCATAATGTTCAACAGGCAAATCTAAAGATGTACTGTCTTTTGGGTCATGACCTGAAATAACTTCAAGTAAATTTGCTGCATCTTCAACAGTTCTTGCAAATGGCCCGATTTGGTCTAAAGATGATGCAAACGCAATTAAACCGTATCTTGAAACACGTCCGTAAGTTGGTTTCATACCTACAATACCGCAGAAAGATGCCGGTAAACGGATAGAACCGCCTGTATCAGAACCAAGTGCCAGTGTTGCTTCGCACGCTGATACTGATGCTGCTGAACCGCCTGATGATCCGCCTGGAACTTTATTTAAATCCCAAGGGTTGTGAACTTTTTTAAATGCTGAGTTTTCGTTTGAAGAACCCATTGCAAATTCGTCGAGGTTTGCTTTTCCAACAATTGGAACCAAATTATTTAAAAGTTTTTCTGTAACTGTTGCATTGAATGGTGATACAAAGTTTTCCAAAATTTTTGAAGATGCGGTCGTTTTTGAACCAACTAAATTCATGTTATCTTTTAATGCAAGAGGAACACCTGCAAGTAGCGGTAATTCTTCGCCCTTTGCGATTTTTTCATCAACTTTTTTAGCTGTTTTAATCGCAGTATCTTTTGTCAAAGAATTAAATGCGCCAAGTTTTTCGTCTAACTCTGCAATTCTATCAAATGCTGCATTTGTCAATTCTACAGCTGAAATTTCTTTATTTTTTAAAGCTTTGCTTTGCTCTGCTGCTGATTTTTTTAAAATCTCGTTCATGCTTTCTCCTTAGTTCTATGCTGTGTCATTCTGAAAGTCGAAGAATCTTAAAATTTCTCAGAATGATTTTGTCTAAATCATATGATAAAAATAACAGTTTAGCAAGATTATATTTTTAATTCGGATTCTAATTCGTTATATTTTGTTTTAGTTGTATTAAAAAAATCGTATAAAATTGTTCCAAAACATGCTAATTCTAAATCGGAATCAGCAATGATATTGTTTTCAATACAATATAGATAAAATTTTAAACAGTATTTTAAACTATACAACCTACATCCTATTTCATTTAACTTATCAGCTATTGTTTCATCAATTTGTGTGTAATTATTCATGTTTTTCCTCCTAGTTATAATCAGATTATTATAAAAAATTTTTTTTTAGAATGTTAATATAATAATTTTTGATGAAAATAGAACTATAGATATAATGTTAGAAAATATTTTCTACAAATGTGAAGACATGGGAGTTTTAGAAGGAGAGAAAAAAGAGTTGTCATTGCGAGCGAATGCGAAGCAATCCAGCTGATTAATTTGTCATACTGAATTTTGGTATCTTTTGAGACCCTGAAACGAGTTCAGGGTGACGTTTTAGGTACATTTTGGTGTAAATTTGTATATAAGTTCCCAACTACCCCACTTGACAAAAAATGAAAAATAGTAAATAATATAAATATAGGGAAAAGACCTTAAGAGGTCGTCACTCTTAAAGTCTTTCTTAACTTCCCTAAATTAATACGATTATTAATTTAATTAAAAGCTCTAGTATCGCTAGGGCTTTTTTAATTAACTCTCGGTTCATTTCTACCTCCTTTCCTGACCAATTTCTTAACTAATCTGTCGTGTCAGCGGAGGTATGCGAGAAGCTTACCCTACCAAACAATAATAGTACAAAACTTATTTTAATGCAATATTTTAATAATTTTACAGTTTTTGCATTTTTTTGCTTATATCTGAATGAATTCTATTTGCTCGATATAAATAATTCGTTAATTTTTCATAATTCGCCTTGGTTTCACCGTATGGAACTTTCATCGCTATAAGTTCATCAACATTATTATTTATACTTGTTAAAACTTCTAACGAATCGCCTAAATCAGCTATAGAACGAAATTTTTTTGATACATGTGCAAAAATATGCCGGGTGACAAATCGTGCAAATAGCTTTAATGGCGGTAATTTTCGTTTAGTTTTGTTTAATTTTGGGGTTAATCTTTCGGTTAAATTTCTTTTAGCATATTCGTTTTTTAGTTGAACAAGTTCGTTTTCTATTTGTTTGGCTTGAATTTTCAATTCCATCACATCAAGAAGTTTGCCAATTAATTCCATCCCTTTAATTTTATTGTTCAAATTATCAAGCGCTTCTTCTTTTTCTGCAATAAGACATTCCAACTTTAAGGTCTTGTCATCAAGATCTTTAAATGAATTATCATTCAATATATTTAAATCGTAGTCGTTTAATCTTTTATTTTGAAATAAGTTTTGTGTCATTTCAATTTACCTAAAACACGTGAATATTAATTTTTGCTTTTTTACCATTGGGCGGCTCATACTAATATTTTTAAAATAATCGGTTTAATTTGTCAAACCGCCTACTTTGGGATGTTTTCAGTCCCTTATTCAATTGTGTAAACTTTCTTGTAGTATAGTAAAGTTCCAAGAATTGTTAATACAATATTTGGCATCCAAGCTGCCAGAAATGCCGGCAGAGTACCTGCTTCACCAAAAGATATTGATAAAGCTCTTATCAAATAGTATGCAAAAATAATTAAGATACTGAATAAGAACCCTCTGTTATAACGAACTCTCGGCGGTGTAATTGCAAGAGGCACCCCAATAAGTACAAGTGCAATTGTTGTTAATGGTAATGCAAGTTTGTCAAACAGTTCTATATGGAAAATGTTTCGTTGTTTTGCATCAATATGATTGTGTCTTATGTAGTCAATTAATTTTGTAAAGTTCATTTCTTTAGCTACATTTTTGTTTAATTCTTTAGACATATCA
>CATLEG010000060.1 GCA_949915775.1 uncultured Candidatus Melainabacteria bacterium
CCCCCCGAAATCGTTACAAAAGTTTACAGAACTGCTTTTATCGCCTCTATCATACCTGTTTCATCAGCAAGGTTTTTACCCGCAATATCAAAGGCTGTACCATGTCCGGGGGAAGTTCTAATTATATCCAAACCGATTGTCATATTAACGGTTTTGTCACCCGCAACAGTTTTTATCGGAATTAACCCCTGATCGTGATAATTTGCGATATAGCAATCATATTTAGATGGCAGGACGGCCGGATGGCAGGATGGCAAGCTTGTTAAAGGATACTGTTTGCCCTCTTGCCCTCTTGCCTTCTTGCCTTCATCGAAATACTCTTTCGCAGCTTTTACAAATAAAGTATCAGCAGGCAAAGGGTTGGTAATATTTATACCTTTTGCACGCAATTCATTAACCGCTGGCTGTAAAATTTCAATTTCTTCACGCCCTAAAATCCCATCCTCGCCCGCATGCGGATTAAACGCACACAGTGCAAATTTCGGTTCTTTTATTCCAAGATACGAAACAAAAAAATCATTTAAATTAGAAACTTTTTCCACAACTATTTCACGTGTCAAATTTATTTCTTTCAGCGCCACATGGCGTGTTAAAAGCAAAACTCTAAACCCTCCGGCAACAAAAAGCATTTCCGCAAGCTGTCCGTCATGCGCTAGATATTTTTGCAAAATTTCTGTCTGCCCGCTAAATTTATGTCCCGCTAGATAAAGCGCATTTTTCGCAACAGGGGCTGTTACAATTGCTTTTGCACCGATTTCACAAGCTTTTTTTACTGATTGAAAAGAGAATTCACCGGCTTCTTTTGTAATTTTACCAGGTTCAATTTCCACTGAATAAGGAATTTCTATAATCTCATACTTATTTAAAGATTCTGAAACAAGTTCAGAATGACTGAATTTTTGACAATAAAAATCCATAATTTTTTTATTAGATATTAAAACAATCCTATTAGCAGGCAAATTGAGTTTATTCAACGCCTTAATTGTAATTTCAGCGCCAATACCGTTTGGATCGCCTGTAGTTATTGCGATTTTATTCATTAGATAATCCGCCATGAGAATCAAAATATTTCAAAATATCAATTAATGTATTTGCGCCGCCAAGATTACCGGATTTTGTAACAATCCATTGAGCATTATGGTCTAAAGAAAGAGCAATTGCCGGCAAAACTTCATCTACCAACTGTAATTGGTAAGCTCCGATTGCACTGCAGCATTTATAAGAAGTTTCTCCACCAAGTGTAATTAAAATAGCTTCTTTTTGTTCAAGTACACGATGTGTCAATTCTGCTAAAAAATCTGTTATAACATTTGCAAGATTGGCTTTTGTTAACTCTGCATTCAATGAATCATCAGAGAATCCGTCAAATTCTTTAATAAGTTTTGATGTATGAACGATTACTGTATTATCAAATTTTAAGTTAGACAAAACTCTTTTTACAAGTTCATCATTAACACCAGCAAGTACAGTTTTTAAATCAAGACTTATAGATAATATATCATCAAATTCATCACTATTTTCAAGTTTTTCAATCTGATTAGCCGTAATTTGAGTTGCACTGCCTGAAACAATAAATTTAGGCAGACGAGGAAATGTTTTAATGATGTGTTCACAATCTGAATCTGCAAACCAAAATTCACTGAGAGCCTGCGCAAAAGCTGCCGTACCGGTTGGAAGAATTTTATTATCTGATTTTTTTAAAGCAAGAGCAATTTGTTCAATATCAACTGTAGAAACAGCATCTGCAACAATAAGTTTTTTCCCGTCATTAATAAGTTCATTTATTCTCTGTAATATTGGACCGGCCCCTTTCATAATGGTTTTTAACTCCAGATGACCGACTAAATCTTGATATTCCGGTGTTAGTTGTGATTTTAAAAGGGTCGGGACATGAGATTCAAAAATCGGCGAATGCGGATCACGAGCCATTTCTGTTCTTTCTATCGGAACTCCTTTAAGCATATGATAACCGCCGACTGTAGTTCTGATTTCAGCGGGAAATGCAGGAACAATTACTGATGCATCATAATCAAATACAGAAAGTATAGAAAGAACTTCTACAGCAATATTTCCTCTAATAGTTGAATCGATTTTTTTATAGATAAAATCCGGATTTAATTTTTCAGCAAACATTTTCGCGGCTTTTGT
Organism: uncultured Candidatus Melainabacteria bacterium; assembly: GCA_949915775.1. Classification (GTDB taxonomy): domain Bacteria; phylum Cyanobacteriota; class Vampirovibrionia; order Gastranaerophilales; family Gastranaerophilaceae; genus Stercorousia. The sequence continues at coordinate 2,149 of CATLEG010000060.1, forward strand.
AACTTTTTCAAAAGCAGCTTCCGGTTCAACATTTCTTGATTCTGTTGAAATTGCCCAAGTTTGAGTCCCGACAACATTATATGGTTCAATTTCATCTGATAATAAAATTTGCGTATTAGCGCCTTTCAAATGGAATTGTAAAGCTGTGTCGTTTGCTCCGGTTAAATCATCGGCAATAATTCCTACTATATTTGAATTAATTATCATATTTCCTGAATATCTCTTTTTGAACCTAATAATCTTATACTTGTTGCAACAATAAGAAAGTTTTCTCTTTCATTACCGGTTGCTTTATCAGTCCATCTGTTTTGTGCAATTCTGCCATCTACAACAACTTGAATACCTTTTTTTATATATTCACCTGCAAATTCTGCGAGTTTATCCCATACATCAATGTTAAACCAGTCAGTAACTTCAGATTTTGTTTTACTATCCCAGCGATTAACTGCTATAGAAAAATTTGCTCTTACTTTTCCTGATTCAAAATATCTAATTTCTGCATCTCTGCCTACTCTGCCTACTAAAACTGCTGTATTCATCTTTTTACCCTTTCTGACGATTTTCTTTTAACTTTTTATATCTTGGTCAGTCGCTGCACTTATTTTGCCATCCTGAACTTGTTTCAGGATCTCATCAAACGCTTGCTCCCGTTTTTTACCCTTTCTGACGATTTCCTTTTAACTTTTTATATATAAGGACATTTTACAACAAACACTTTCACTACTGCAAAAATATGTAACTTTTTGTTACGTTTATCAATTATTTTTATCAAAATATTTCTTTAGGCGCTTTAATAAATTTAAAAGGAGATTTTTATGGCTATTCAACCGGTTCAAAATAATTCACAAAATAATATTTATGCACTGTCTGCGGGAACAATTGCAGGAGTCTGCGGTGCTTTTGCCGGTTATAATTACGCCCCGAGATATGCAAATAATCTTGATGAATTGATGAAGTCATCAAGTGACGTATTTTGTAAGACAATGGAGAATATGCAGATAAAATCTCCAACTAAATATTTGTCAAATTATCCTTTGATTGCGGCTAGAGCTTGTAATGATGGTGTAGAATACAAAATTAACAATGCTTTTCGCGGAAATAATACAAAAGTTAGCACTGTTGAAAGAAAAATAAAAACTCAAGAAAAGAAAATAAATGCATCTAATAAAAGAGTAGATAAGTTTATTGAAACTTTAATTTCGAAATACGGTGAAAATATGTCAATAGAAGATTATTTTACTGAATTGAAGAAATCTAAAATTTATCCTGATGATATTGTAGAAATCCTAAAAACTGATGTTTTAGAAACATTAGGCGAAAAAGATTTTAAAATAAAATCACCGGTTAATGAAGATATGATTAAAAGTTTTATAAAATCGAAAGAAATCGCTAATAATGTTGCAAAAGATGAAATTGATATGTATAAAAATTTCTTAAAACTTGAAAAAGACGGTGTTATTAAAAAAAGTGATATGTTAGCTTCTGCTAAAAAAGATGTAAAACCTATTGTTAATAAAATGCTTGAAAGAGTGTCATTCGACAATGTTAAACGATTTGTTCCTAAAAAAGGACAGGCTAAGTGGGCTGCAATTGCCGGTTCGACAGCGGCTATTTTGACAGCGGGATGTGTAAAACTATTTGGCGATAAAAATTAAAACCATTTAATTAAAGGACGAATTTCGCCGCATTCGAGTTCATATTTTTCAGCAAGCGGACTTCTTAAAATAGAATCTATGCGCAATGGTTCTTTTATTGGATTAGGCAAAAATACTTCACCGGTTTCTCTATCAAATATTTTGCTGTAATTTAACCCTTTATTAACACAATAAGGAAGTTTTATTTTATTCTCTAATTCATCAAACCAGGCAAGTCCATGCGTTCTGCAAACAAGTCCTCTATATTTATATACCGAACATTTTTTATTAATCAAAAACGGACATTTGTACATCTTTTGGTTTTCTGATTTTATATTTCTGATTTCATTTCTAATTATGGCTTTTGTGTCTTTTGAAAGGTTTATAAACCCTTGCATCAAATATTCGGCTTCTAATCTTGAATACGGATATTCTCCAATTTCACAGCAAGTAGAACAGCCTTCTTGGCAATTAATAAATTCACATTGCTGCTCAAAATATAAATCAAGTTTTTTATCATATTTTTCTAAAAACTTTTCATATCGTTTAAGCATCAATGAACCTTTACTAGTGAGAATTTTCTGCCGTCAAGAATAACATCAAAATCCAAAGTTTTATCGATTTCAGGCATTTGTTTTTCTCTTACGACAACTACAACATCCTTATCATCAAGCATTTCTCCAAATTTTGCCATTTCATCTTTATCATCTTGAGAAATAAAATACACAGATGGAGTTTTTGGATCTTTATCCAAACCCTCACCATAATAATATAAAACGGAATATTTTCTTTCATTATTCAAAATAACAATCTTTTTGTTATTTTCACGTGCATATTTTGCAAAATACATTAAATCATTCTGTCCAAATTCATAATCCATATTATAAAAAAGTTTTGTTCCAAAAGCTGAAGTAATAATTACAAGAAGCGCATAACAGACAAAAACGCCTACGTTTTTATTTTTAACTGCACAAATAATACTTGAAATTCCAAATAAAAATGTGAGAGCTATACAGAACCATTTTATAATCAAGAAATCTGAATATATTTGTTCCGGTAAAAAGTATTTTGAAAAACAGGTTACAATAGCTGCAAAAACACAGATTCCTCCTAATATATATACCGAAAGATTTATAGATTTTTTGTATTTGTTATTAAACATATAATCTTCCCAAACAAATCCCATAATATTTGCAGTAAAGAAATATACCGGTAAAATATATGTAATTAATTTTGTACTCGATGATGAGAAAAACAACATAGTTACAACGAATGCTATTGCATTAAAATATAAGTATTTCTGCGAATTAGAAAGTGTAGAAACCGAAAAAGTTTTTAATGATTTTAACTTTGCAATTCCAACAGCAATAGCCGAGAATACCCATGGAATAAGTCCCCATAAAACAGTAATTATATAAAAATAAAACGGCTGTTCTCTATCAATTTGACTTGAAGAGAAAAAGCGATTTATATGATGTTTCATAACATATTCATTAAAAAATAGTGGATCATGAATTTTGAACATAATTAAATGCCATGGTAAAACAATTAAAAAAAACAATAGAAAACCTACAATAAAATATTTTGGTTTAAAAACTTCTTTAAATGTTTTATTTGCAATAGTAACAAAAAACATTACGGCGAAAGGAACTATAAAACCCGGAATTCCTTTTGCCATAACCGCTAGTCCTGAAAATATATAAAAAAGCCACCATAAAACAGCTTTGTGACTTTCTTTCGCAAATTGAGTCATAAAACCAAAAATTACAGAAAATCCAATACAAGTAGTGACTACAATATCAAGTATCGCGAATTTTGCAAGCATTACAAATTCTAATGTAGTTGCAAGAATTATTGCAGAAATTATACCATACCTTCTAGAAACAACTCTTTTCCCTGCAAAATACATAAGAAAAGTTGAAAGGGTTCCATATAAAGCAACAGGAAAACGTGCTGTGAATTCATTAACCTTGCCAAAAATAGCAAAAGAAAGGCATTCTCCCCAAAAATATAAAGGAGGTTTTTCAAAAAAATAATCCCCGTTTAAATACAAAGTTAAAAAATCTTTACAATGAAACATATCTCGAGCCATTGCAACATAACGAGTTTCATCAACATCCATTAATGCATAGTTTCCTATATTAAAAAAGAAAACAAAATAACACAAAATTCCCAAACCCAATAGCGTAAATAAGTCCCGATGGGCTTTTACAATATCTATAAATCTTTTACACATAGCTATTCCCTTCCATCTAATATTATATCACAAAAATATTACCCGATTGTGCAATTGCCCTTTGTTATACTTTTCTATTAAATATAATCATAAATCTTTTTCATACTTCCAGCTATTCTTAATTCCAACGGGACTTTCGTGCATAATACACAGGTCCCTTTTTTTTGTGATATAATTGAATTATGTTTGATAGTTTAAGTGAAAAATTACAGGGAATAATAAGTAAAACAAGCGGTAAAGAGCTTACTCAAGATAATATGCAGGAAGCTTTACGAGAAATTAGACGAGCTTTATTGGAAGCCGATGTAAACCTTCGTGTCGTAAAAGCTTTTATTTCATCTATTAAAGATAAAGCTGAAGGCGAAAAAGTTCTTGAAGGCGTTAACCCTTCTCAACAATTAATAAAAATAGTTCACGATGAACTTGTTAATTTACTTGGTAAAGAGCAAAGGCCACTCGACTTTTCAGGAAATCCAAATATTATAATGATGCTCGGACTTCAAGGCTCAGGTAAAACAACTTCTTCCGCTAAATTAGCTGTAAAATTAAAAAAAGAAGGTCGAAATCCGCTTTTAGTAGCCTGTGACGTGTATAGACCGGCAGCAATTTCACAGCTTCAAACTCTTGGTAAAGAAATTGATAATGAAGTTTTTACAATTACAGATAGCAAAGATGTTCAGCAAATTGTTCGCTCGGCAATTGATTATGCTAAACAAAACGGATTTAATACATTAATTTTAGATACAGCAGGACGTCTTCAAATTGATACTGATATGATGGCTGAACTTCTTTTAATTGATAGAATTTTCCAGCCGACAGAAAAACTACTTGTTATTGATGCTATGACGGGTCAGGAAGCTGTAAATGTCGCTGAAAACTTTGATGCACAATTAGGTTTGACCGGACTTGTATTAACAAAACTCGACGGAGACAGCCGCGGCGGTTCTGCTCTTAGTGTTGCATATTGCACAGGAAAGCCTATTAAACTTACCGGTACAGGAGAAAAACTTAACGCTTTAGAAGACTTTTATCCGGAGCGTATGGCGACAAGAATTCTAGGAATGGGAGATATTGTTTCTCTTGTTGAACGTGCGCAAGAAGTTTTTGATAAAAAACAGGCCCTTGAACTTGAAGAAAAAATGAGTAAAAACAATTTTTCCTTCAATGATTTTCTAAAAATGCAAAAACAAATGCAAGCTTTTGGGTCTATGGGCAATTTACTCGGAATGTTACCGGGATTAAATATTGGCAAAGACGATAGAGACAAAATCTCTCATGAAGGTGAAAAACAATTCAAAAAAATGGAAGTTTTTATATCCAGCATGACTCCTCAAGAACGTTCAAATCCAGATTTGTTAAATACCAGCCGAAAAAAACGTATTGCAAAAGGCTGCGGTATGGATTTAGCAGAAATCAATGCTTTCGTGAAACAGTTTGAACAAATGCGTATGATGATGAAAGGCATGACTGATATGAAAAGTATGTTTGGTAAAATGGGCGGAATGATGAATAATGGAGCAATACCGGATTTAACCAAAATGGGTAACTTAGGTAATTTCGGCGGTTTTAATGGCAAACTTGGAAAACACGCTATGAATAAAGCGATGAAAATGATGAGGAAGTTTAAATAATGGATTTTACTGCGATACTTATTGGATTAGGAATAATTATATTATTGTTTATTGTTGGAAAAATTTTTGCAATACTTACAAGAATTTTTATTATAATAATTCTTATTGCAGCAATTGCAGTCGGCATTTTCTTCCTGCAAAACAATAAGAAAAATGAAATACCCAAAGCTAGTTATGCTCTTGAAGCAATAGTATAAATTTATTTGGAATATATATAACTCACATTTATATTAATAATAATTTTTAATTTATGATATAATATTTATATGGAATGTCCTAAATGCGGATTAGAAATAGATGATAAAGCAATGGTGTGCCCAAATTGTAAAAAGGTGCTTAAATTAGCTTGTCCAATTTGTAAAACCATTAACGATTCAAACACGTGTAAAAAATGTGGATATGTTATAATTTCAAAATGTTACCATTGCGGAAAAATTAATCAAACAATTAATAAAAAATGTAAAAAATGCGGTTTTGATACTGAAAAAAGTGTCATAATTAATGAATCTAATACTGACGAATTCGCTATTTTAACATTTGATTTTCCGAATCTTGATGATATGAAACGTCTTTTGGGTTCTGCAAAATTATTTAATAAATTTAAAATCAACTTAGATAAAATATTTTCAGACTATACAAAGTCTAAGGGACTTAGACGGCAAATTATTGGAAAGACTTATGTTATAAGATGTAATAAAGATTATACTTTTAATAGTTCTGTAAAAACTGCGATGCTAACTGTCATCGATTTGCTTAATTTAATTACCGCAATGAACTGCAAATTGTCATCAAAAAAGGATGCGACTTTAAAATGCAATGTTTTTGTGCTAAAAAGATCTACTGAATCTTTACCGGATAATATAGATTCCGGTTTTAACATTAATCTCTTGAACCAAAATTCAAAAAATAAAGAACAAAAGATTTTAAATACATTTCAAGTCCTTGTAGATGATTTTATTTGTGATGTTATTTCAAGTGATTATAAAGTATCACCACTTAATTCTGTTCTTGTTGAAGATACAATGATTATGATATCAGAAGTAGATTTGAAAAATTTTGTAAAAGTAGAATACCCACAAGAAGATGAAGATGATGAAATTAAAATCCCGAATTTTGTTCAAAATATGCTTATTGAACAGGATAAATCCGGAGAAAATGCTTTAAATAATCTATGTGCAAATGCAATTGATGAAATTTATGATATTGAAACTATTAATTTTGAGGAAATTAAATGTGAATTTTTACGTACAGAGAATATTGACGTAATTTTTCATATTATGAATATTTTACAAACCAGACCCAAAAGTATTCTCGCTGTTAAAACACTTGAAATGTATAGACCATATACACTAAATGTTTTAAACGCAGTTGCACAAACAGACCAATATAGTAACATAATTACACTAACATGTTATGATGAGATGAAATATGCTCCATATTCATTTTTTAGAGATTTAATTTCAACAATTTTTGAATATTCTGTTTCTCAAAAACTTTTTGATAAAAACGATTTTTCAATGTTTAATTCTATTGACCCTGAAGGATTAATCAAAGATTTAATAAACCTTCAAAAAAGAGAAACCGAAAGTGCTGAAAATGACCGATTCGTTTATTTTGATATCTTTATGACATTAATGAAGATTATTCCCAAAACACTTATATATATTGAAGATTTTGAAAAAATTGATCCAAGTTCTTATGATGTATTAAAATATTTATTTAAATCATTTGAAGAATTGGATGTTGGTTTTTTAATTTCTTACGACAAAAATTTTAGCCTGCATAAAGATTGCCATTTCCTTTTAATGCAGCCATATTATACAGAGATTTCGTTAAAACCGGCATCTTTCGAAAAACTAATTGAAAATAATAAAGTTTACTATCGAAATATTTTAGATAATTTTTATTTTCAAAGAATTGCAAAATATGCTTGCGGCAGCAGCCTTTTTATTGATATTGCAATACAATACCTTATAGAAGAAGGTGTTTATAGCTCTTGTGATGACTGTATCGAAATGATTAACCCAAAAACAATTATTGTACCTTCAAGCTTGGATAAACTTGTTGCAAGAAGATTAAATCTGCTTCAAGATGATGTTGATACTATGAAATTTTTAACGTCAATAATTCTTTTGGGAACTCGTGTAGATGTTGATACTGCAAAAATTTTGGCAGGAACAAAATATAAAACTGTCATTCAAAAACTAACTGATTCAGGTTATATATACGAATACAATAATTGTATTTATTTCCCTAATTATAATCTTGTAAGACGAAATCTAATAAATACTCTCAGCAAAATATATATTGAGCAAATTTCACAAGATTTATTCCAAAAAGTATTTGTCGATAATATGCCTAGTCCGGCAAAAGCCTATTTATTTAATCTTTTAGGAGATACTGATAATGAACAGATTCAATGGGAACAGCTAGCAAAAATAAATCTTTCGTTAGGCGATTTTAACTCGTATATTAATAGTATTGAAAAAGTCCTAAAAATTCTCAATACTAAAACAGATGAAGACGGCAGTATTGCAGAATATAAATCGCAATTGTATGAAAATATTTCTGAAAACTTATATATTTACAATCCTGAGTATAACCGGGAAATTGCCGCAGAAACACTTGAGAATATTGAAAAAACAGCAGATACAGAAAAAATAATTCAATTATGTAACAAAATAATTGATGGAGCTTTGGATGCCGGAGATTATTCACATGCTCTTGAACTTACTCATAAAGTTTTATCTATACTTCCGGCCTCTTCAATTAATCCTATGGATGAAAATTTTAATAAATATTTCTTTCTAATGTCACTTATACATATTCACATATTATTTAATATAGGTGCACTCGCTGATTGTATAAATATTGGTTATAAAGTTTTAAATGTTGTAAATAATGATACACTAGAAATTCTAAAACCGGATTTTTACTCAGATGAAGCTTTTCAAAGATTAATTTTAGACTCAATTGGATTTGTAGCACTCGCAAATGTATTAATGATGAACGATGAAGTAAAAGAATTTTTAAACATTTTAAGAAATGAACTTAATTTTATTCCGGAATCTTATAATGTATTTATTGCATTACAGGATTTACTTCATGGAGCGCCTTTATCTGTGGAATTAATTATTGGGGAAGATAAATTCAGTCCGTCCTTTGTAAATATTATAAATGCAATAGTATGTCAAGACGGAAATTACAGTACATTTGCCGAACGCATATATTTAGCAAAGATTGCAGCAAAAAATTCTAATTTTAAACAACTTGAACTGTTTGCTGATATATTAATTGCATATTCATATATACAAATTGAATCTTACAAAAAAGCAGAAACTATACTTCATAATATTATCAAAGAGACAAACAAAAATGGAATGACGAATATATTATATATTGCATGGTATATTATGGCAGAACTGCATCTTAAACAAAATAAATATGATATAGCGTTTGGCATTGTAAATAACTCATTAATACAGATAGAAAAAAATAACGCAATTAGTGAATATTTATTACTCTTGTTTAAATATAGTATGTACAAAATAATGATGTTTAAAAAAGAATATGAAAAAGCAGAAATTTGTATAAATCATGCCAGATATCTTGCTGCAAAATATTCAATAAATTTCAATTTTGATACAGATGCTAATAATTATATTTCAGTGGAAGAAGATAGTATAATTTCTGCAGTAGAAAATATTCAAGATACTCTAAATGATTAACATGCGTACTCTGGTAAAAATTTGGTAAACATAGCGCAATTTATTTCAGCAAAATAAATGGTACCTGCTGCAGTAAATTGAGATAACCGACTTCCAGCCGTCTATAATTTAGTGTTGTTGGGTTGTCTTTATACAGATGATTTAATGCTTTTGAGCAGAATATTTGAGTATTAGTAGCAAAAAATATTTTTACAGTTTTTGATTAATAAAAGATTAAAATAACATAATCATGATTACTGATATTAAAACAATAAATTCAAATAATCCTAAAAGTAAACAGGTATCATTTAAAAACATATCTGCCTTCAATACTGTTGCCAACATTGAATCCAACATTTTATTAAATAAAGGTATCACTGATATTGGAGGTTTCGTAGTTCCCCAAGCAATAATGTCAAATAACAAGGATGAATCTATTGAAAGAGTTTTTAAATCCGCTCTATACTTTTTGATGACATTCGCATCTCCAATAATTTTATTGCCTCTTTTCAATAAAAAAGCTCTTAAACATTTTAAAATTACAGAAAATTTTAAAAATGAAGAAAAAAAGATTTTAGAAGTTTCTAAAAAATATCTTTCCAAAGATGGTGAATACTTAAAAGAAGGTATGAAACTCAAATCGCAAGAATTATTTGGAAACGAAAATGGTTTTAACTCTATTTTAGAACGATATGGAAATAATACCGAAAAATTACGAAAAGATTTAATAAATGCTCATACAGCAATTCATTTTACCGATTTTTTAACAACAAATCTTATGGTAGCTTCTATCCCTTGGCTTGGAAATATATTAACTCTATACAGAACAAAACGTTCGGGTTATTCAGGGGCATATAAAATTGCCGATGAAGAATTTACAAAAAAAGCTGCTCAGGAAAGAGATAAAACAAAAAAATTAAGACTGGCTGCAACTGTTGGGTTTGCAATTCTTCCATCAATAATTCTTCCGCCGCTTATTAAAAAAAGTATGCTATATGGACCTGCTAGCAAAAACAAAATTTATAAATGGTTTAATAAACATTCAGAAAACTTTGATTATAAAAATGCTATATATATGAGTAGGTTAACAGCACTTGCAATGTGGATAACAAGCGATTATCTGCCATACCAGCTAGCCTGCCGAGATAAATACGAATTGCGAGACAATACAATAAGAGGAGCTAGTATTGGCTTAGTTTTTTGGGGAGGAGATTTAGTTTTAAAGAAATTATTTTCAAAGATTTCAGATAAGTTATTCAAAACAAATTTGATGAATAAAGAAAAAAATACGCCATACACAATATCAGAACTAAAAAATTACAAAAATATTGAGAGTTTGAAGAATATATCAGAAAATACTATCAAACGTACCCAAAAGGCTTCTGTCGGATTATATATACTGAATTTAGCCTTAATTATGGCAACTCTTGGTTTTGGATTACCGATAACTTTAAATAAAATATTAAAAGCTCGAATTGAAGCTGATAAAAAAGAGTATTTTGAACATGAAGCAAAAGCCAAAGCTGAAGCAGAAAAACTTCGTGCAGAATATGGATACCGCCATTTTAACGAAACTTGGATAAAGTTTTGTCAGTCGGTTTTACCAAACCGACAATTTTAAACTACTCAAACTACTCTTTAATTACTCAGAGGTAAAATTGGCTTGTTGAGTAAAAATACGGCAAATTTTTAGAAAAATACAAATTTTAGGTGAGTAGAAAAAGAGTAATATGAGTAATTTCAAACTTGAATAATCAATGAACTTCCGACCGGCTAAAAGCTGGATTGCTTCGGGCTATTCGCTCTCGCAATGACAGAAAAACTTCCGACCAAATTACTCAAAAAAGTATACAAAACGCATTTTTCTTGTTTCTACACAAAAATAAAGACAAGGTGAAAAACCTTGCCTCTATTGTCTTTTTACTTGGTTGCGGGTGCTGGATTTGAACCAACGACCTTCGGGTTATGAGCCCGACGAGCTACCAGACTGC
>CATLEG010000061.1 GCA_949915775.1 uncultured Candidatus Melainabacteria bacterium
AAAAAACTTGGTTAAGTCAGTTTAAAAAAGTGTATAATACTATTTCAAATGCTTATGCAAGGGCGTATGAAGAATATGGGATTGCTAATGATTGGGGGATTGCTGATGAAAACGGCGAAGAAAAAGTTTTTAATATTTTGTCTCAGTATTTAGAAGTCGTTCCTTATACACCGTCCAGTTCGCGTAAAAAATGTTCTGATTTAAATAATAACAGGAGTAGTTTTGCTGTTAATCATTGTTTTATCAATGATTCGGATTATCAGTTTGCACTAAAGGATGGAGCATTAGTTGCGATTCAACATGATTCAGAGCTAAAAGCACCGATGCTGCTTGTAGATACAAATGGTTTAAAAGGACCAAATACTTTGGGTAAAGATATATTCTTTTTGTATTTAAATGCTAGAAATAACGCGCCTGTAGTGACTGGTTATCCGAAATGGTGGGCTTACTTTTCAGTATTTTGTACGAGAACACAGTTTCCAACAGGTATGAGTTCCGGTGGAATGTGCGCGGCCTGGATAATTGGTACTGGCAATATGGATTATTTACACAGAGAACTTTCGCTTGAAGAGTATAAAAAGGTCGTGAAAAATCTTACCAATCCTCATCTTAAAGATCAGTTGGAATGAGTTACATCGGTTTATAATCACAATAAACAAGACTTGACCAACGTTCAAAGTAGCTGATTTGCGTTGCGCTGCCTGATTTAATGTATATTCTATGCAAAGATGTATCAGGCAAATCTAATGCCCCACATATTGCAGCTTTTATTACGTCTTTATGAGTTACAATTATTATTCTATTACCTGTGTTTTGATTTATAATTCTATTAATTGACTCTTTTATTCTGTTTATAAAGTCTGAAACTGCTTCAGCATCCTCGGGTGTAGCAATATCAGGATTTTTTATAAGTTTTTCTAAAGCATCAGGATATTTTTCATCTATTTGTTCAAAAGTTAGTCCGTTAAAAGCTCCACATTTTCTGGGATGCAAATCTTCAATAATTTCAAAATCCTGTTTAAAAATTTTCGAAATCATTACCGCAGATTGTTGTGAACGCACTGCCGGTGAAGAATATATTTTGTCGTTTTTAATTCCGCGATTTTTTAAAAATTCGCATATTTTTTCAATTTCTTCTTGTCCGGTTTCACTTAACGGAGGATAGGTTTCAGAGTCTGTAAATCTGTCTTCTTCGCTAAATATTGTTGCTCCGTTGCATATAAAAGTTATTTTACATTTTCTATCAAAATACATTCTTTTTACCCTTTCTGACGATGTTAGTTGGATTTTAAAATTTTTTGGTCAGTCACTTCGCTTTTGTGTTATTTATTAGAAATTTTTATATTTTACACAATCGCTCGTTCCCGTTTTCTACCCTTTCTGACGATATTGGGTAGATTCTAAATTCTTTTGGTCAGTCACTTCGCTTTTGTGTTATTTATTAAAAATTTTTATATTTTACACAATCGCTCGTTCACGTTTTCTACCCTTTCTGACGATATTGGTTAGATTTTAAAATCTTTTGGTCAGTCACTTCGCTTTTGTGTTATTTATTAAAAATTTTTATATTTTATACAATCGCTCGTTCCCGTTTTTTACCCTTTTTGACGATATATTTTATTATAACATATTTTGTAGTATAATTAAAGAGTAGAAAAACAGGAGTTAAATCATGAGAGGAAAAGCGTTTAAATTCGGGGACAATATTTCAACAGATCACATTGCACCGGGAAGATTATTTCATTTAAGGTCCAATTTGCCGGAGTTTGCAAAACATGTTTTGGAAGACGCTGATCCGGAGTTTGCATCTAAAATGAATAAGGGTGATTTTGTTGTTGGCGGGGCAAATTTTGGGCTTGGTTCTTCTAGAGAACATGCTCCTCAAATTATTAAAATTGCCGGTGTCGGGGCTGTTATTGCAAAATCTTTTGCTCGAATTTTTTATAGAAATGCAATAAATATCGGGCTTTTGGCTATAGAAGCAGATACTGATGCAATTGATGCGGGTGATGAACTTGATTTGGATATAGAAAAAGGTATTTTAACAGATTTAACTAACGGGGCAATTATCCCTATAGAACCATTGCCGCCGGTAATGATTAAATTATTGGAAGATGGCGGACTTGTTGAACATATAAAGAAAAACGGCGATTTTAAATTGGTATAATTTACCAGTTTATTAGCCCGTTTAATAATTGTTTAGCTTCTGTCGAATTACGGTTTTTAAGTCTTATATATTGATTTTTTTGAGGATTAAAAACGCACATTGTAGTGCCGCAATTTCTTAAAAAGTTTTCAAGCAAAGAATAATTTGCAGCTTTTCTTTGAACAATACTGCATTCTTCAAAACTATCACAAATTTTTGAAGGGCCTATTTCTCCTTCTCTTATTGAATTAAAAGTTTTTAAACCAGTGGCTTGAAGAGTATAATTTCTTGCAATATTTCCATTCATACAATAGTTAGATACTGAAGTATGGAAATCGTATGAATATTTAGTATCATTACCATCGTATATATAAAAAATAACTTTTTTATTTGAATTGAAAATATTTTTCCATGTTCCGGATGTTTTTGAACCTTCAAGAACATTTTTCGGAATAGTATTTGCTCTATAGTTTTTGTAAACAGCAGATTGCCGGCTGCCGGAGGAGTTTTTTGTAAGATATTTTTCTGTACCTGAAGTCTGTTTTGTTACAATATTTACAATTTCGGTACCTGCATTTTTAAAATCATCCGGACTAAATCCCTGTAAAATTCCACTCATTCGTGCTGCAAACACAATAACAGCAACACAAACCAAAAATCCGACTACTTCTCTAAATTTTTCCATACAAGAATTGTATCATAATTCTGGAATTAACACAATATTGACAAAAAATTATGCCTGAGGTTTAATTATTGTATACACTTGCCGGATTTTGTGTGCTGAATAAATCTGACAGGGTAAAGCAGGAACGTAGGAATTCAAAAAAAGTTTTGATATTCGGCAGTTCCGGTCATAATCAGAATGCGTAAGGGTTTTGGATTATGGTCTTTACAAGGTAGAAAAAATAAAGGAGAAAAATTAATGCCTACAATTAACCAGCTTGTTCGTCAAGAACGTAAAAAGCTAACAGACAAAACAAAATCTCCTGCTTTGATGGATTGTCCTCAAAGACGTGGAGTATGTACAAGGGTTTATACTACAACCCCTAAAAAACCTAACTCAGCTTTGAGAAAAGTTGCCAGAGTTAGATTAACTAATGGATTTGAAGTTACTTCATATATCCCTGGTATCGGTCACAACTTACAAGAACACAGTGTTGTTCTTATTAGAGGCGGAAGGGTTAAAGACCTTCCTGGTGTACGTTACCACATCGTTAGAGGTACTTTAGATACTGCGGGTGTTGCAAACAGAGCACAAAGCAGATCTAAATACGGTGCTAAGAAAAATGCTAAAGGAGGTAAGAAATAATGTCTAGACGTTCTAAACCAGCTAAAAGAATACCTTTAGCAGATCCGGTATACAACAGTGTTGATATATCTAAATTTATTAACCGTATTATGAGACGCGGTAAAAAATCTTTAGCAGAAAAAATCTTCTATGCAACTTTATTGAAATTAGAAGAAAGAACCGGTGAAAAACCTCTTGAGGTTTTCCAAAAAGCTATGACTAATGCTACTCCGTTATTGGAAGTTAAAGCTCGTCGTATCGGTGGTTCAACATACCAAGTTCCTATTGAAGTTAAAGCTGACAGAGGTTTTGCATTAGCTTCATCATGGATTATCGAATCTGCTAAAAAGCGCGGCGGAAAATCATTTATCGATAAATTAACTAATGAAATTATTGATGCTTCAAATGGTTCAGGCGCAGCTTGCAAAAAACGTGAAGATACACACAAAATGGCTGAAGCTAACAAAGCTTTTGCTCATTATAGATATTAATTATCAAAAAAAAGAGCCTCAAATGAGGCTCTTTTTTTATTTCGTTTTTTCTAGTTCTTTTAATTCTTTTTGTTTCTGTTTTTCCAAAAGTTGTAAACGTTTTTCTTCTTGTTGTTGTTTTATTTCCTGATATTTTTCTAGAGCATCATTACCTGTTGTTGAGCCTTGAATTTTTTGACGAAGCTGATAATCTTTTTGAGACTCTTTAAATTCGGTATCCATTTCTTTTAGTTTAGATTTGTATGAATTTTTTAAATCTTTTAATTCTTGTTTTTCTTGCTGTTTTTTAATTTTTGCATTTTCTTTTTCTATACGTTTAAGATGTTTTTCTTCATCTTCTGTAACTGAAGGTGGTTCTACTCCGTCTTTAACAAGTTTATAACCGTTCATGCTTATTTGAATTTCTTCTTTATTAAAAGTTACAAGCTGTGATTGTTCGCCGGTGTATTTTACTTTCCATATACCAAGGTTTATTGGAGTAGAGCCTGTATATGCAAGGGCATTTACAATAACCCAATCAGGGTTAGAAGCATCAAAACCAAGAGGATACAAGTCCCATCTTTTTTCGTCTAAATCAACATTTTTATATCTTTCCCAATAATATACAATTGCCGCGCGAACTTCAATTAAACTGTATGAAATATTATTATTAAAATCATAGACAACAGGTATAGTTTTCCAAATACCATCTTTTGTATTTCCTATTTTCTCTTTTGCAAGAAGTTTTGTTCCGTCTGTTGAAAAATCAACAGGTGTAAGTGTTCTAAATGTGTTGTAGTTATCAATAGTTTTTTCTGTCGATAAAATCGGATCAGATAATCTGTGTATCGTGTTTGCTGTTAAAATTTTGTCTTTATTAGATTTTGCATCTTCAAGATTAATTACAAATAAATCACAAGCTGTAGAGCCGCTATTCGGATAATAATATAAAGCAGGATAGACAAGTTTTGTAAAGTCTGGAGAAACTATTCCCTGTGCATTTTGCTGGCGTCTTTGATAAAAAGTTTTATTGATAGAAATTTCAGCGGAACCCGCCGGATTATTGTATTTTACAATTTTATATGATGGTTGGGGGACATAGACCATATCAGCCGGAGTAGGAATTTTTGGGACTTCAATTTCCATACTCATTCTGTCTTTTGGAGTTGAAAGTTGTTCATATTCTTCAACTGTCATATAACCGGATGGATTTCTTGCCAAAATTTTCTTTTCATAAGTTTGCTTTTCTTCTTGTTTTTGAACATTATGAATATATTTAGCTTCTTTTTTGTTTACATCGCCATGCGGAAGCGGAATTTCATCGCCCCATTGTATAAAAGCGCAAAAGGCCGCTGCAATTCCAAGCAGCGCATATATCATACAAGACCTTCTTTCATAGCCATTGAAATCGCTTTTGAACGCGAATTTACATATAATTTTTGCAAAATGCTATGAACATGTGTTTTGGTTGTGGAAATTGTAATAACAAGTTTTTCTGCGATTTGTGGATTTGTTAATCCATCAACGATTAATGCAAGAACTTCCATTTCACGTTCTGTGAGTCCGTATAAGTTTTTGCCAAGCTTGTAATTAATTTCCCCGCGAGTTTCAACAGCAGGTGCTCCTCTTCTTATATTTGTTAATACAACTTTAGCAATTGCCGGATCAAGCCAGCCAGCGCCCTCTGATACAGCAATAACGGCCGAAACGGTTTGCTCAGATGTTGCTCCTTTAGTAATATAGCCGTCAGCACCGGCTTGAAAAGAATCAAAAATATCATCATCACCTTCGCGTGAGGTGTACATTAAAACTTTTATTCTCGGATTTGCGGATTTTATTCTTTTTGTAGCTTCAATCCCGTCAATTGTAGGTAATCCTATATCCATAATGACAACGTCCGGAATTAAATCAAGTGCTTTTTCAACACCATCAAGTCCATCAGCGCACATTCCAGCTATTTCTATTTTTTCGTTATTCCCAAGAATAACTGAAAGTCCCATGCGTGCCATGTCGTGATCTTCAACGATAAGAACTCTTATACTCATTTATACCCTGCCTTCTGTAATAACATTTGTAAGAAGGAATGAAAATTCACTTCCTTTATTAACTTTACTGTCTACCCAAATTTTCCCATTATGCGCTTCGATAATCTGTCGGGAAAGATACAAACCTAAGCCAGTTCCTGTTGAGCGTTTTTTAGTTGTACCTTGAGAAAATCTTTTAAACAAATGCGGAATATCAGATTGCGGAATTCCATTACCGTTATCTGAAACTGAAAATATTAAATCTCCGTTTTGTGCTTTTACAAGAATTTTTATTTCTCCGTTTTTGTTTGTGTAATTCAATGCATTGCCGCATAAATTTGTTATTACACGTTTGATTTCAGCTCTGTCTGCTGTTATATGTAAATCATCATCAAGTTCATAATTGACTTCAAATTTTAGATTTTTCTTTTGAGCGAGCGGTAATAATTCAGAATAACATTGTTCAACCAAATTTTTGACCGGAAATACTGTTTTGCAGAGTTCCAGTTTTCCGCTTTCAAATCTATAAACTTCCAATAGCGCATTTACAAGCCCCAATAAGTCTTCATTACTTTGAAGCATTGTAGATAAAAGAACTTTTTGTTTTTCATCAAGTGTTCCGATTGCACCATCAAGAAAAAATTTCAATGTTTGAATTGCGGCAAGTAAAGGTGTTCTCATATCATGAGTAAGAGTAGCGATAAAATCATCACGTAGTTTTTCTGTTTCTTTTTGTTCACTTACATCTCTGATAACACCAACAAACTTGTCTGCTGTACAGTTTTCATCAATAGAAATTACTGCAAAACTGATTTCAACAGGTGTATGAATTTTGCTTAGCGTATTAATAATATAATAATCTCTCAATAAAATTTCTGAATTATCTTCACCTAATCCAAAAATTAAACCGGATTTATTATCATTGGAATCTTCTTTATTTTGAGAATAAGCGATTTCTTGAAATTTCTTTTTGCATAAAGAATTTTCGGATAAACCTGTCATATTTTCACAAGCAGGATTAACTTGTAAAATATTTCCTTCTCCATCAATAATAACAATTGCATCTGCACAATTATTAATTATACCGGATAGTTTTTTATTCGCTTCTGATAAATCTGAAGTCCGTTCAGCAACTATATTTTCAAGATTTGTTGAATATTCTTGAAGCTGCTTTTTGGCTTCTTCAAGTTCTTTGATTTTGTTTCTAAGATTTTCTAACAAATGACTTCTTTCAATACCATTTTTGATATTCATAAGCAAATCATCATTATCCCAGGGTTTTTCAATATATTTATATAATCCTATTTCATTAATTGCTTTTATAGCATTTTCTTTATCTGCGTATCCTGTTAATAAAATCATACTAACTTCCGGATAAAGTTTTTTTGCTTCTCTCAAGAATTCCAGACCGTTCATTTCCGGCATAATAAAATCAGAAACAATTAAATCAGGTGTATTATCTTTTAAAAAAGCCAATGCATCTTTTGGATTGTTAAACAAATTAACGTCATTATATCCTTCCACTTTCAATAATGTTTTGAAAGCGGATGTAACCATTTTCTCATCATCTACTATTACAACTTTACTCATACTTTCATGATAAATTATTTTTTTTATAGTGGCAAGTTGGTTACAAATATTAAAAAGGCAAGTTTTGAAACTTGCCTTTTATTTATATGAATGTTGAACATATTGTCTTTGTCCCAGTTCTTTATCCAGATGATAAAGTGATGCGCATTCATCGCCGAAAAGTTTTAAACGATCAATTACATCTCTTGCGTTTGCTTCTTCTTCAACCTGTTCTGAGATATACCAGTTAATAAAATGACGTGTAGCTAAATCGCATTCTTCATCACTCATTTCGGCTACACAATTTATGCTTTCTGTAACAAATTTTTCATGTTCCAAAATTTTTTCAAATATTTGTAACGGATTATTGAAATCTCTGTCCGGAGATTCGATTTGACCGAATTCAACTTTGCCGTCGCGTTCTATTATATAATCTAAAATTATCATTCCATGGTCAATTTCTTCTTTAGCTTGAACTTTCGTCCAGGTTGAAAAACCATGAAGACCAATTTCGTCAAAATAAGCAGACATAGCAAGATATAAATAAGCTGAATAAAATTCTTTGTTGATTTGTTGATTAAGAACATTTTGTACCTTTTCGTTAATCACTTTCGCCCTCCCATAAACCATGTAAATTGCAAAATTCTCTAGCTAGTGTTTTGCCTAATTTTTCTTGTAAAAGCATTTTAGGTTCCTGTCCTGGGTGAAGATATTGTAAATGTACATGATTTCTGTCTTGTGAAATAGTTTCAATAAACATAATATAATGATCATCATTCATAGGATGTAAAACTTCACCTACCCGAACTTCATCTTTCCCGTCTTCTCTTTTTACAAATACAGGAATATGTTTTTCCATTATAGCTTCTTCTTTATTTTTGCCTTCAAGTTTTTGCATTGGCTGGCCGCAGCAAACAAGTTCACCGCCGCCTGCTAAAATTACTTCAACAAGATTTCCGCAAATTTCACATCTGTATAAATCTAAGCGTTCCATAATGTTTTCTCCTTACAATATATTATTACCGTTTTTGGTTCAAAATTTACATTCACCAAACGGCTATAAATTTTATGCATTTTAAAAAATTCTACCAATTTTAATTGGTCTCAAAGCTGTATATAATAGCTGTTTATGACTAAAAATTAATCTTTCTTAATAAAATACACTAAAGTATGAATTTTAGGGTTAAAATATAATCATGAAAGTTTTAAGGGTGTCATCTTTTAGTTTTAAGTCAAATAATCAGGATAATAAAAATTATCCTTTTATGTATACTGCTAGACCTGTTCCGAAAAAATCTGACTCTGCGGCAAATGTATTTAAGGTTTTTACTGGGATTATTGCTGCGGCTGTTGTTTTAATTACCCTTTTTAATATTGGCGGCAAAAAAGCTGTTAAATAAATTTTTATGTTATAATAAATTTAAGCCGTGCTCCACGGGGAATTGCAATCTCTTGACCCGAAGTTTACGCGGGGTGCAGAGCCTGTTGTGAGGGCTTGTTGAGCAGGGTAAAAGTTAATATTTTTGTAGAGGCTTATGGTTAGGATGGCGTAAAACTCTGAACTGTGTCAGGATGGAAACATAGCAGCACTAAGGTGACCTTTGCGGGTGTCTTAATTGTAAGCGGAGAAAATATTTTCCGATACTTTTGTTTGTCAGGTTCGATAGACAGTGGCACGGTTTTTTATAATGGGAGAAAATGAATGATTAAAGCAGTAATTTTAGCGGCAGGTAAGGGTACAAGAATGAAATCTGATACTCCGAAAGTTTTACATCAAATTTTTAGTAAACCTCTTTTGGGTTATGTTTTAGATAACGTAAAAAATATTGCAGATGAGTCGTTTGTCATTGTAGGACATCATGCCGAAGAGGTTACAAAGTTTGTAGAAAAGCATTATAATAACGCAAAAACAGTGCTTCAAACCCCTCAACTTGGTACAGGTCATGCTGTGTCTATGGTTTGTCCTCATCTTGAAAATTTTGATGGACAAGTTATTATTCTATGCGGCGATACTCCTTTAATTACTGAAAAAACTTTAAAAGAATTTATAGAATATCATAATAAAAATAATTCTGATTTAACTGTTATGAGTACAATTTTTGAAAATCCAGCAAATTACGGGCGTATAATTCGAGAATCTGATAATACTTTGAAATGCATTGTTGAAGAAAAAGATGCAACACCGGAACAGAAACTTGTAAAAGAAGTTAATGCTGGAATTTATTGTTTGAATTGGGCAAAAGTGAAACCGGCATTTTCTCAGCTTACAAGTAATAATGCACAGGGTGAATATTATTTGACGGACATTATTGCATGGGGTAAGAAAAATGATTTGAAAGTTAATGCTTATATTTTAGAAAACAGTGATGAAATATATGGTATTAATTCTCGTCAAAATCTGGCTGCAGCAACTCGCATAATAAATGAACGTAAATTAAATTCATTAATGGAAAATGGGGTTACAATTGTTGATCCAACTTCGACATGGATTTCTGAAGATACTGAAATTGGTTCTGATACAACTGTTTTCCCAGCAACTTATATCGAAGGTAAAAATAAAATTGGTAAAAATTGTAAAATCGGCCCTTGTGCTCATTTAAGAGGGGATGTTGAAATCGCGGATAATTGTAAAATCGGTAATTTTGTTGAAGTGAAAAAAGCAAAAATTAATCATAATACAAATGCCGGTCATTTAAGCTATATTGGTGATGCTGAGCTTGGTTCAAATGTTAATATTGGGGCAGGAACTATTACTGCGAATTATGACCCGATTTCTAAAGTTAAAAGCAGAACAATTTTGAAAGATAATGTAAAAATAGGTTCTAATACAGTTCTTGTAGCTCCTGTAGAAATAGGTAAAGGTACAAATATAGGTGCGGGAAGCGTTATTACTAAAAATATTACAGAATGGGCTCTAGCCTTGACTAGAGCCCCATTAAGAGTAATTGAAAAATGGGTTAAACATTAAAAAAAGTCCTTCCGGACTTTTTTATTATAATTTTTTCATTGCTGCATCAATTAAGCCTTTAAATAGCGGATGCGGCTTTTCCGGACGAGATTTAAATTCCGGATGATACTGGCATGCAACAAACCAATCAAGTTTTGGAAGTTCAACAACTTCTGCAAGCATTCCATCCGGTGACATTCCAGAGAATACAAGACCGGCATCTTCAATCTGTTTTAAATACTCATTATTAACTTCGTATCTGTGTCTGTGGCGTTCTGAAATTTTTTCTTTTCCGTATGCTTTCGCAGCTTTTGAACCTTTTTTCAAAACACATTCATAAGCTCCAAGTCTCATAGTACCGCCATATGCATGAACATTTTTTTGTTCAAGCATTATATCAATTACCGGAAATTGTGCATTTTCATCAAATTCTGCTGAATTTGCGCCTTTTAATCCGGCAACATTTCTTGCGTATTCAATGACTGCGCATTGCATACCTAAACAAAGTCCCAAAAATGGTACGTTATTTTCTCTTGCGTATTTGATAACGTTTAATTTACCTTCAATTCCTCTGATTCCAAATCCGCCAGGAACCACAACTGCTTGAACATCTTTCATTAGTTCTTTGCATTTTTTATCATCAACACAATCTTCAGAATTTATCCATTTAATATCTATTGCCGCATCATTTGCATAACCTGCGTGTTTTAATGATTCTACAACTGATATGTAAGCATCAGAAAGTTTTGTATATTTTCCTGCGATTGCAACTTTTAAAGTTGTTTTAGGATTTTTAATTCTTTCAACAAGTTTTTCCCAACCCTTCAAATCTGCTTTTCTATCTTCAATTCTTAGCATATCAAGAACAACTTTAGCCATATTCTGTGCCTCAAGTGCAAGAGGAACTTCATAAATACTTTTCATATCTTTGCATTCAATAACAGCATCTTTAGGAACTGAACAGAAAAGAGCAAGTTTGTCTTTTTCTGTTTTTGGAATTGGTCTTGTTGTACGGCAAACAAGAATTTCTGGTTGAATACCATAACTTCTTAACACATTAACACTGTGTTGTGAAGGTTTTGTTTTTAATTCACCGGATGTTGGTAAATATGGAAGCAAAGTACAATGAATAGAAATTGCATTTCCAATACCTGCTTCTGATTTAAACTGTCTTATAGCTTCAACAAACGGTAAACTTTCAATGTCACCAACTGTTCCGCCAATTTCAATCAATTGGAAATCAGGATTAAACTGTTTAGTCGCCCCGTTAATTCTTGATTTAATCTCATTTGTAATATGCGGAATAACTTGAACTGTACCGCCAAGATAATCTCCGCGTCTTTCTTTTTTTATTACATGTTGATAAACACTGCCGGAAGTTACATTGTTAAGCTTTCCAAGAGAAGTGTCTGTAAATCTTTCATAATGTCCCAAATCAAGGTCAGTTTCTGCGCCGTCATCGGTTACAAAAACTTCACCATGTTGAAACGGACTCATAGTACCGGGGTCAACATTAATATACGGGTCGAATTTCTGGTTAATAACAGAAAATCCTCTCGCTCTTAATAATCTGCCTAATGATGCTGCAATAATACCTTTTCCTAAAGAACTTACAACACCACCTGTAATAAATATATACTTAGTCATTTTTTTAACCACTCCTTAATTAGAAGAACAGATGTCAAGATGTCAGGATGTCAAGCTATTATATTGCTTGCCCTCTTGCCTTCCTGTCTGCAGTTAGCCAATTTTTGGTACCTTAAAGAAACCGTTTTCTTCTTCCGGTGCGTTGGACATTAAAGCTTCTTTAGAAATCTCTTGAACAACTTTGTCTTCTCTCATAACGTTATAAAAATCAATAACCTGAGTCATTGGTTTAACGTTAGATGTGTCTACTTCATTCATCTGGTCAACGTATTTTAAAACATCACCAAGCTGTTTTGTATAAAGTTCTTTTTCTTCTTCTGTTAATTCTAATCTTGCAAGTTTTGCAACGTGTTCAACATCTTTTATTGTAATCATTTTTCTACTCCGTATTATTTATCCATTCTATCACAAATATATATAACTATAATTTAATTATTACATAATTTTAATGATTTTTTTAATCAATAAAATTATGATATAATATGATTAGAAACTGGAGAGAAAATTTGTCTGAAGTACTTGATGAATTAATAACGGCTTACAAAACTTGTAAGGATGAAAAGAAAAAGCGAATGCTTCATCTTAATATTGTTCAAAATGCGATGGCATATGTAAAAAAAATTGCCGGTAATATTTCTATGCAAGCCGGTATTTCAAATGAAGATTTAATACAGGTCGGCTCAATCGGACTTATTAAAGCAATTGAGTTTTTTAATATTGATAAAAATGTAAAATTTAAAACTTATGCATCATATTTCATTCGCGGTGAAATTAAACATTATTTAAGAGATAAATCTTCTATGATTAAAGCTCCAAGAGAATTGCAAGAACTTGTTTTTAAAATATCTAATGCTGTAAAAGAATTAAAATCAGAAGGTATATCAGATCCTACAGAAGACTTAATTGCTGAAAAAACCGGACTTGATGCGAACAAAATTAAAGAT
>CATLEG010000062.1 GCA_949915775.1 uncultured Candidatus Melainabacteria bacterium
ATCATCCAATACTTCATAATAAACTAATTTATATAAATTATATTTTTTTGAAAAACCCTCTACAACCTTATTTTTATGTTCCCAAATTCTTTTTGATAAATTTGAAGTAACTCCAATATATAATGTTGTATTATTTTTATTTGTAATGATATATGTGAATGCTTTCTTTTCCATATTTCAATTTGTACTGAGATTCTTCGCTTCGCTCAGAATGACCGACACTTGTCATCCTGAGGGTGAAACCCGAAGGATCTCATAATAATTGAAAAAAGAACGAGGATTCCCGTTCTTTTTTGTCTGTGGCAATACTGCCTATGTGGTAATTATAAAACATAAATTATTCAATGTAAAGTGATTTGTTAAAAAGTCTTAACTATTTTCAGCATCTTTGGCTTGTTGTAATTTTTGATTATATTCATTTTCCGAAACTAACTTTCCGCCAACGACATAACCTTTGCTGCCATCAGATAAATAACCAGTTTTAAACTGTATGCCATTATGAGTTTCTGAATCAAAATTTCGAATTAACTTTTTATCATTTAATTCTTTTTGTCTTGTTTTTAAATTATCAAGTTCTGTTTGTTTTTTATTAACTTTATCATTTGTTTTTGATTCTTTTTTATCAATTCCATCAGAACCATCAATTGTTTTTGCTAAATCACTAATAGTTTTTTCAAGTTTAGTAACATCATTATTAACAGAAGTTAATTCTTTATCTTCTTTTTCTTTTAATTTTGTTAATCTAGCTTCTTGTTTTGGAACCTCAGCATCAAGTTCTTTTTTATCAGCTTCAAGTTGAGTTTTTTCTTTTTGTTTAGCTTCAATATCTCTTATATTATTATCATAAGCTTCTTTTGTATCTTTAACAGCGGTTTCAAAACCTTGTGTAGCATTTTCTAAATCCTTTAACTCAAGTTCCTCTGTTTTCAATTGATTTTTAACTGATTCTAATTCTTTTTCCGCTTCATCCAATTTGCGTTTTAATTCATCCATTTTAGCTTTCAATTTGTTTTTTTGAGCAGAATTATCAATTTCTTTATCACCAATTGTAATTTTATTTGGACATGTTTTATAACTTGCTTGTGCCTCAGTATATTGTAATGACAGACTCTCAACAAGCGAATTATAGCTTGTTTCTTTTTGTTTTAATCCATTAACTTTTTCCGATTTGTCAGAAACTGCTTTTTTATGTTTATCCAAATCTTCAGCTGCTTTTTCTGATTTTGCTTTCAAATTATTTGATTGACCTCTCAACTCAGTTAATTCAGAGTTTAAAGTATTTATTTTGGCAGGTATTGCTTCTTGTTCAGATTTTGCCTTTGTAATTGCAGCCTCTAATGTATTTGAATCATTTGCATTTTTCAAATCATTTAAGGTTTGAGATTGTTCTTTACCCTTCAATGCTGGATCATTTACTTCTGAATTTTTTGTACTCTTAACAGCATTAGCAGTTTCAACACCTAATTTACCTAATGTAGCAGCAAGCATACCGTAAGCCATAATTTTATCCATTGTACTTGCACCATTGCTTTGGCCGGCATAACCTAAGTTGCCAATATTATTAAATGTAGGTGTTCTAAATGCATTCAAAGCATCTCTATCAGCACCTATTCTAGCACTGTTATATTTTTTCCAGTTTAAATGTTCTCCTGTTCCAATACCTGTTCTCTGTGCATAACCTGGAGCATTAGTATTTCTTTCATTTGCATATGTTGAAGTAGCAGAAAACACACCCTGTCTTGAAGATAAAAATACAGATGGACTAGCGTTTTTAGATTGCATTCCGGTAGCTTTTGATTGAGCGCCCAATTGTGAAGCAATCGCAGCTTTTGGCGAATTCGTCTTTGGAATATTCAGTTTTTGCATTCCTGTTACCATGATACGCTCTCTGTTTTACTCTCTAAACATGTAAAAACTCCATACAACCCCGGATTTCACATGTTTTAAAAATCGTTACATTTGTTAATATACATATTTCTTTTTATTTATATTAAAAAGCCCCATGCCCGAATATATTCCGGTTTATGCAAGCATTTTTAACATTTACTTCACAAAAATTATGTAAATTTTTTTACACACAAAATATTCGGCAAAAGCATTGATGTAAAAGTATTTTTAAATATACGGCAAACAAATTGTAAAGAGATTGGCATGGATTGTTGAAATGATATTTATTTTTTTATACTTTGTTCTATCATTGTAATTGGGTTTTACCCTTTAATAATATTTTTAATGCTTTGAACAAAATATCTGAATAAATTTTTGGAGATTTAGGGAAAATTTTAATGTAAATCCTTTTTGTTTCAGAAGATGAAATAGCGGACTTTTTAAGTCCGTTTTTTTTGCGGACGAAGTCCGCAATCGCATTATCGCTCTGCTATTGTTTCGTTAAGTAGTGATTGTTGAATAGAATTGCCACAATAGCGGAGTGAACAATAATTGTAGGCGAACAAACAACAAAGACGACTATTGTTTGAACGATATTTTTGAGATTCTTCGCTTCGCTCAGAATGACAAAAAGTGAGTTTAGTCGTCTTTAAGTGAAGCCGTACAGATTATTAGTGAACGCAGCGTCGTGGCTGGTTTTA
Organism: uncultured Candidatus Melainabacteria bacterium; assembly: GCA_949915775.1. Lineage (GTDB taxonomy): Bacteria > Cyanobacteriota > Vampirovibrionia > Gastranaerophilales > Gastranaerophilaceae > Stercorousia. The sequence continues at coordinate 2,589 of CATLEG010000062.1, forward strand.
TGGAACTTTTGCCACCAAAAGTTCCCGCTGCCCGCGCAGGGCATAATGTAAAAGATAATTTTAAAAAGAATACTTGCCGCGGGAGTGGGAATGCATAATCCCCACATGATCAACCCTCTCCTGTCCTACAGACACCCTCTCCCTGGGAGAGGGAAAATGGAGTCTAAAGGGGCACATCCCTTAATTATAATTGTTGGGTTTTCAGCCCAACCTACAATTTTTAATACAACCCCTCACCCTAACCCTCTCCCTCAAGGGACGAGGGAAAAATATTTTGTATATAAAACCTCTCACCCGTCCTTCGGACACCCTCTTTCAAAGGTAGAGGGAAATTATATTTGCATAGCACCTCCCAGAGGAGAGGGAAAATTATTTGTTTTTTCAATATTATTATGTTAAAATTCACTCAGGAGAGCTAATATGAATACAAAAATTTCTAAGTTTAATAATAATATTGATTTCGCATTTGAAAAATGCCCAAATACACCAAGAATTGCACTTTATTTCAATTTTTCTATTAAAGATATGCCTGCTGGTGTTTATTCCTTAATGGTAAAACTATTTATGCAAGGTACAAAAAACCGTTCTGCTCAACAGTTATCTGAAGAGCTTGATAAATACGCAATAGACTTTTCTGCCGAATTAAAATCAGATTATATTAAATTTAGAATTGTCTGTCTTAATGAAGATTTTGAAAAAGCCGTAGAAATTCTTAATGATATTATCAAAAACACTACTTTTGAAGATTTTGAAAAAGAAAAATTAAAACTTGAAAATGAAATTATTGCAGAATTAGATTCTCCTAGAGCAAAAGTTATTGATAGTTATTATAAAAATATTTACGAAGGACATAGTTACGGATACACAAATACTGTGATTCTTGATAATCTCAAAAATATTAAACGTGAAGATGTATTATGCGCCTATAACTCAATGATTAATTGCAGTAAAAAAGTAATTGTTTTTGCAGGCGATCTGGAATATGAAAAAGTTAATTCTTTACTTCAAGAAAAATTTATAGACTTACCTGATTCCAAATTAGAATTGTCAAATACTTATAAACTTTCAATACAAGAACCTAAATTAATAGAGACTATACAAAAAGATTTAAATCAGGCTCATATATTAAAAGGCTGGCTTGTAGATACCGCCGATAAAGAAGACTACGCCGCACTTTCACTTTTAAATATTATTTTAGGTGCAAGCGGTTTGTCTTCAAGATTATTTTTAGAACTTCGCGATAAAAAAGGACTTGCTTATGTTGTCAGAAGTTCTTATGATTCAGCAAAATTTGCGGCTAACTTTTCAATATATATAGCAACAGAACCTAAAAATGTTGAAACTTCTTTAAATGGATTTAATGAAGAGATTGAAAAAATTAAAACAATTCCAATTTCAGAAGAAGAACTTGAAAATGCAAAAAATAATTTTTTAGGCAAGCTGGCATTCATAACCGAAACTAATGCTCAAAAAGCCAATAGACTTGCACATTATGGAATTCTCGGATACGGATTTGAATATTGTAATAAAGCTTGTGAAAAAATCAAAAAAGTTACAATAGATGAAATTCAAACCTGTGCAAATAAATATTTTAACGACAAATTCGTTCTTGCAATCATTAAACCCTAATCGGGTAATAGCAAAACCTTGGGAAATATTAAATAATATTCAAGAGGTTAGCTTTGAAAAATCTGTATTTAATATTTCTTATTCTAATATTAATATTTTGTTCAGGCTTTTCAGAGTCTGTTAAGATGGTTGCTTTTCAGCCAAATCTAGATAGAATGGAAAATATTTTTAAAGCATATTTGCCTGCCGGAAAAGATATTGTTTATACTCAAGTTCCACGCGGACTTATAATTAGTATTGATGAAAAAAAGTTTTTTAATACCGGTGAAGCACGAATTAAAGAAAGTTCATTATGTATACTGGATACTATTGCTATAATAATAAAAGAATTAAAAAATTACTGTATAATAGAAGATCATACCGAAACTCAAGATTTCTCAAACAGTTATTATAATGAAAACTGGGAAATCTCTATTGCAAGAGCTTCAAATTTAGCAGAATATCTTGTCAAATATAAAAATTTGCCTGTAAACAGAATATTCCCCGTAGGATTTTCAAATATTATGCCATTCAAAGACAATGTTGCGCCCAAAAACGGGATGAACAACAGAATAGATTTTGTCATAATTGATTATGAAGTTAGGCGATAATACTTTGACGTAATCTTGATGTTCTGTTTTCGCTCAAAATATTTTTAAGTTTCATAATACCTTGAGCATGAAGCTGACAAATTCTGGATTCTGACATACCGATTGTTTCACCAATTTCTTTAAGAGTCATGTTTTCTTGATAATAAAGAACCATTATAACTCGTTCACGTTCCGGAAGACGCATTAAAGCTCTTTCCAATTCATGTTTAACATTTTTTTCTTCAGCTTGCTCTTGAGGATTTAATTTATTTGTATCCTGAATTGTATCAATTATTTCTACACTATCGTCTGATGTACCTTTTTTATCATAGATTGAAGTCATTGTAGTATCTTCTGATAACAATTGAATAACTTTTTCAGGTTCCATATCTAAAAATGCAGCAACTTCCTGAGTAGTCGGCATTCTGCCTAATTCTTGTTTTAAATGTTCTTGTGCCGCTTTTATATCTTTAATTTTCTTTCTAACACTTCTCGGTAAAAAGTCTTGAGAACGAATTCTATCTAAAATTGCACCTCTAATTCTAATAAGAGCATAAGTTTCAAAACGCGTATTTTTCTGCGGTGAATATCTTTCAATCGCATTTATTAAGCCTTCTACACCATATCCAGCAATATCTTCTATAGAAATTGTCGCCGGAAGAGTAACCTTCACACGACCCACCACATATCTAATAAGATAAATATATTGAACAATTAAAGTATCACGTACAGTTTTATTAGTCTTGTCATTAAGATATTCCTGCCAAAGCGCAGATAATTCTTCTTCTGACATTCTTTTAATACTATTATACGATGTAAAATCAAAAGTTTGACTCATAAACTTCCCAAATTATTGTTCTTACATATCTATTCTATACAATTCAGAATTTCACACATCATTTAAAAAGAGGAAATCTTTCATGATATAATAAAGTCTGAGGAGACAGCATGAAAAAAGGTTTATTTATCACATTTGAAGGCGCAGACGGCTGCGGCAAATCCACACAGATGGAACTTCTTGCGAAATATCTGCAAAAAAAAGGATATGAAGTAGTTTTAACAAGAGAACCCGGCGGTAAAGGTTTAGGCGAAAAAATAAGAGAATTATTACTTAATTATAATGGTGAAGTTTCAGATAGATGCGAATCATTTCTATTTCTAGCAGACAGAGCACAAAATATTGACATTATAGTAAAACCTGCAATTTCAGCCGGAAAGATTGTTCTTTGTGACAGACATACAGACTCTTCTGTAGCATATCAAGGTTATGGAAGAGGGTTGGATATTGAACATATTAACAGATTGAACAATCTTGCGACAAACGGTTTAAAACCTGATTTAACATTTGTTTTTGATATTGATGTTGAGACCTCGATGTCGCGCGTTGGAAAAGAAAAAGACCGAATGGAAAGCGCCGGAAAAGAATTTCATAACTGTGTCAGAAATGGTTATCTGGAAATTGCGAAACAGGAACCTGAACGAATAAAAGTTCTCGATGCAACAGAATCTATTGAGGAAATTCATAAGAAAGTAACTGAAATTATTTATAAAATTATAACAAATTAAGGATAAGATTTTTATTGACATACCGGAGTTATTTTGATAAAATTAGCTTGCATCAGGGCTTATAGCTCAGTTGGTAGAGCAGTTGACTCTTAATCAATTGGTCGTGGGTTCGAGTCCCACTGAGCCCATATAAATGAGAGGTGAGATTTTTCTCTACCTCTCATTTATTTTGAGAAACAGGACGAGAACCACAAAGCGAAAGCTTTGTCTAAGGTTCGAACGCGAACGAGCTGAGGGCGGAGGTTTGTCGGCAAAATGATGGAAATCATTGCAGACGACAAACGTAGACCCATTAAACGCGAGTGAGCAAGACAGTCCCACTGAGCCCAAAATAGAAAGCAGGTTTTATACCTGCTTTTTATTTTGGATTAGTTATGGACGAGAACCATTTTAGGGTTCGGCGGATTTGCGGACGGATGAAGCAAAGCGAATCCGGATAGCGAACAGATTGAGCCTACTGTTGCTACGCAACTTTGGCGAAACTCTGTGAGCGTGGAGCAAATCCAAGACAGTCCCACTGAGCCCAAAATAAAAAAGCAGGTATAAAACCTGCTTTTTTTATGCTTGTTCTTCTGACGGCCCGATTACCTGTATACCGAATTTTGTTCTAAACAGGTGTTTTACTGTGTCGCCTTGAATTTCATACATCATTTTATTAAACAAATCATAAGCTTCTCGTTTATATTCAATCAACGGATCTTTTTGACCGTAAGCACGCAAACCGATACCTTCTCTTAACATATCAATATTGTGAAGATGGTCAATCCATTTATTATCAACAACTCGAAGTAAAATATCTTTTTCAAGATTTCTAATAACATTATTTTCGCTAAACGCTTCTTGCAAAGGAGCTTCAGCATCATATTGAGAAATTACTGAATTGTAAAAATTAATAACTTCTTCTTCATGTTGTTTGTAAGCATCAAGTGCAAGTGCTTTTAATTTGTCAAAAATCGGTTCAAATCTGAGGTTTTGAATATCTGAAACTTGTACCCCAGACAATTGCGGAATGATAGAATGAAGTTCTTTAATCATTGTTTGCAAGTCTTCAAACACATATTCTTCTGGATGTAAATCCGGCGCGATATAACTTCTCAAAAGTCTGTCGATTTCTTTTTCAATCATATAATAGATATCTTCTGAAAGATTTTTACCAGCAAGTACTTTTCTTCTTTGGGCATAAAATTTTTCACGCTGAATATTCATAACATCATCATATTCGAGGACTGATTTTCTTATATCAAAGTGATAAGTTTCAACTTTTTTCTGAGCTGATTGAATTTGTTTAGTGATAAGAACATTTTCAATTGCGATATCTTCTTCGACATTAAGCATATTCATTAATGCCGTAATTTTGTCACCGCCAAATATTCTCATAAGATTATCTTCCAATGACAAGAAAAATCTTGTAGATCCAGGGTCACCCTGACGTGCCGCACGACCTCTTAGCTGGTTATCAATACGACGTGATTCATGGCGTTCTGTGCCGATTACGTGAAGTCCACCGGCTTCTACAACTTTTGCATGTTCAGCTTCTGTAATGGCGCGAGCCTCGGCGAGCGCCTGTTCTTTTTCTGTCTCGTAATTTTCAGATTCAGGTGTTATCCCTTTATTATCCAACATTTCTTTTGCAAGAAATTCAGCATTACCACCTAATAGAATATCAGTACCGCGTCCTGCCATATTTGTTGCGATTGTCACTGCACCGACACGACCTGCTTGTGCGATAATATAAGCTTCTTTTTCATGGTGTTTTGCATTTAACACATGGTGTGGAATTCCGCGCAATTTTAACAAATGAGAAACATATTCAGATTTTTCGATACTGATTGTACCAACCAAAACCGGACGTCCAATTTGGTGCATTCTGATAATATCTTCTACAACGGCATTGTATTTTGCGCGCTCTGTTTTATAAATTACATCAGGATAATTAATTCTGATATCCGGTTTATTTGTCGGAATAGAAGTAACTTCAAGATTATAAATTTTACCGAATTCAGCTTCCTCTGTCATTGCTGTACCGGTCATACCTGATAACTTAGGATAAAGTCTAAACAAATTTTGGAATGTAATACTTGCAAGGGTTTGAGTTTCATCTTGAATTTGAACGCCTTCTTTTGCTTCAATTGCCTGATGAAGTCCATCAGACCAGCGTCTTCCTTCCATCAAACGTCCTGTAAATTCGTCAACAATCATAATTTCGCCATTTTTGATAACGTAATCCGTATCTTTAACAAAAAGTTCTTTAGCTTTTAATGCTTGTAAAAGATGGTGAGCGTATTGAGTATTAATGTCGAACAAATCTTTAACGCCGATAATTTCCTGAGCTTTATCAATACCGTCTTCTGTTAAAATAATATTTTTATTTTTTTCATCAACTTCATAGTCTTTAACTTTTTCCAATTGTGGTGCTACTTTTGCCATCATCTGATAAGTTTCGGCAGATTTATCAAGACGGCCGCTAATAATTAACGGAGTTCTTGCCTCGTCAATCAAGATGCTGTCAACTTCATCGATAATTGCATAATTGTAAGGTCTTTGAACAAGCATTTCAAGACTTCCCGCCATATTATCTCTTAAATAGTCAAACCCGAATTCATTGTTTGTTCCATAAGTAATATCGCAATCGTACGCCGCTTTTTTAGCTGCAAAATCTTCTGCTGTTCTGCCGCCTGATAAAATTACACCTACAGAAAGACCTAAGAATTTATAAATCTTACCCATCCATTCACTATCACGTTTTGCAAGGTAATCGTTAACTGTAATTACATGAACACCTTTGCCTGTTAAAGCATTCAAATATGCAGGTAATGTAGCGACAAGAGTTTTACCTTCACCGGTTCTCATCTCTGCAATATGACCGTTATGTAAGAAATACCCGCCGACAAGCTGAACATCAAAGTGACGCATGTTCAAAACGCGTTTTCCGGCTTCTCTCACAGTTGCAAAAGCTTCCGGCAAAATTTTATCCAAAGCTTCTTTTTCAAGTTTTCTATCTGTTTTAAAATCTCGGGATGTCGGGCGTTTGCTCAAAATTTCTTTAAACTCATCTGTTTTTGCACGCAATTCATCATCTGTCATAGCTTCAAATTGAGGCTCTAAAGCATTAATATGATCAATTATCCCCATTATACTTTTAACTTTTTTTTCGTTAGGATCGCCCAACATTTTCAATAAAAAACTTAACATTATAAAATTTTCCTCTCCGTATCTTTTCTTCAATAGTACCATAGACAAGAAATTTTTGTAAAAAATTAAGGAAATATTTATATTTGATAGCAAAAAATATTTTCACAGGTTTTTAGATGAAAAAAGAGGTAAATCTATGGTAGAATACAACGCTCAAGTAAATCAAACTCCCTATTATCCAATAAGTGCTTCAGGTTCTCGTAAAAGGAAAATAGGTTTAGCACTCGCAGGCGGATTAATAGGAATGAACGCATATTATATACCTGTCAAAAAAGATGTTTTTGTAAACAGAGCCTTTGATATTACCAAAAAAGAAGCAGAAGAACAGATAAATATACTTAAGAATATTGCTGAAGAAGTTGCAAATGGAGATGTTTCTACCGAAAGCAAAATAATCTTGCAAGATATGGGTTTATCACAAGATGTTTCCTCAATTGCAAATAAATGTTCCGCACTTGATAAAAGTGTTACAGACCCTGCATCTGTAAAAAATTTAAAAAGCAGATTTCGAAGCGGTTTCGACAGTTATAAGAAAAATGCGGCACTTATGGATAATACCTGCGCCAAAGCATTTAAGGCTGCAAAACAGAGTAAATTTAAATGGGGTGCAGGAATCGGTGCTGCAATCGGTCTGGCTTTAAGCCTAATAACAAGCCGCGACTAATTTCGGATTTTTAACAACATCTATAACTTTAAAATCTTTAAAAGATGAAATCTGTTTTATATTAATAGGATTTATAGTATTTTCACGTGCTAAAATAGCTCCGACAATTGCTTCCAATTGAGCCACAGGCATCATATTGACCGGCAAATCAATATGCCATTCATTTCTTAATGTTTGCTGCAAAAATTTGCAATCAGCCGGTGAACGCTCTTTGTAACATGAATTTAAATTCATACTCTGACGGGTCAAATAGAGTTCAAAACGATTAACATCAATACCTTTTTCTTTTAATGATTTAAAATATTCACATCCGCGTGTTGAATACCTTTGTGTCCAGCCTTCGCGATTAGGAATAAGAGGATTAGTTGAAACAAGCTGGTATGGTTTTCCAAGTATTCGCCATTTACCTTCAAGCATAGTTCTGTCCCAAACAAGTGAAATACATATTTTTGAATATTTTAACGAAGGAAAATTATCAAAAAAGAACATAACATCATTCATTGTGTATAATTTATCCACAAGAATTAAGTTATTATCTTCATCCAAAACCGCAACTCCGCTATCCATGCTAGAAGATGCTGCTAATGATAATCCAACATAATAATTCATTTTTACTCCATCAATTGCGTCATAATTATATTGCCATCATCTGTTGCAAGAACAGTGTGTTCAAAATGCGCTGAAGGTTTTCCATCTTTAGTGCTTACAGTCCACTCATCATCTGCAACCACAACCTCGTCGCAGCCCAGATTTAACATAGGTTCTATAGCAATCGCATAACCTGATTTTATCAAAGTCTTATCACCCACTCTATAGTTAAACAAAAATGGATCTTCATGCATTTCATGACCTACACCATGGCCGCCGTATTGACGTACAATCCCCATTTTTTCGCGAACAGCAACTGCCTCAATTGCAGACGAAATATCATCAAGAACATTTCCGGCTTTCATCTGTGCAATACCCGCGAATAGTGATTCTTCTGTAGTTTTTAAAAGTCTTTGAACTTCATCCGAAACATTTCCGACAGGATATGTCCATGCGCTGTCGCCAACCATTCCAGCATAAGTTGCTCCGACATCAACACTTATAATATCGCCTTCTTTAACCTTAACATCTTCATGAGGAATACCATGAACGACTTGTTCATTAATTGATGCACAAATACATCCGGGGAAACCATTATATCCTAAAAAAGTAGGTATTGCCCGCTCTGCTCTAATTATTTTATGAGCAATATCGTCAAGTTCTTTTGTACTAATTCCAGGTTCAATAACCTCTTTCATTTTTTTGTGGACTAAAGCTACAATATGTCCTGCATGGCGCATTCTTTTTATTTCATCACGTGACTTCTTATTTATCATTTTTTCAACCTCTTAAGGCTATAGTCAATAATTATTCTGTAAATAGCCTGACCTCTTGCCTTCTTGTCTTCTGAATTTCAAATAAATTTTACTTAATAACTTCTAACAATCTTTCCCAAACTTCATCAATAGTTCCGTTTGCGTCAATAGATTTTAAAACACCCATTTTAGTATAGTAATCAACAAGCGGTGCGGTTTCTCTATCATATGTTTCAAATCTTGAATGAGCGATTTCTCTTGTATCATCTTTTCTTTGAATAAGTTCACCTCCGCATTTATCACATAAACCTTGAGTTTTAGGTGCTTTAAATGCTAAATTATAAATCTCACCGCATTTTGAGCAAGAACGGCGATTGACAATTCTTTCTTCAAGAATACTTGTATCAATATCAAAATAAATTGCCATAAATCTTACTTGAGTAGAGCCATTTATTTCATTATTAATTTTAGTCAACTGTTCAGCCTGTTCAAGACTTCTTGGAAAACCATCCAAAATATAGCCGTCTTTGCAATCTTCTTGAGATAATCTGTTTTTAATAATTCTTGATACTAGTTCAACCGGTACAAGATTACCTTTATCAATAAATTTTTTAGCTTCAATACCGGCAGGAGTTTCAGCAGCGATTTCTGCTCTTAACAAAGAACCTGTATCAATATGCGGAAAATGTAAATATTCAGCGAGTTTAGTAGTTTGAGTACCTTTACCGCATGCCGGAGGGCCTAAAAAAATTAATTCAGTTTTCATATCCTGTCTCTTTTCCTCGTTAATATAATTATTTACCATATTAACGACATCAATATTTTTAACTTTATTCATAATATCCTCTTATACAAACATTCTACATCAAGAATACAAGAATTCAACAGCATAAAAAAGCGGGATTAAATCCCGCTTTTTTTAAAGTATTTATATTAAATTTCCTTTCTTTTTGTATGTGTTTTTTATAAAATATGTAAACGCCCCCGAAAAGTTTACAATTGTTTACATAATAAATATTATTCGACCCTGCGGCTCGACCCGCCACATTAGGTTTTGTAAAAACTTGATAGTATTAGAAAATTTTCCCTCTCCAAGGGAGAGGGTTAGGGAGAGGGGTTAAATACTTTCCCTCTACCGTTGGGAGAGGG
>CATLEG010000063.1 GCA_949915775.1 uncultured Candidatus Melainabacteria bacterium
AACCTGTTTAAAATGTGTATCGCGGGCGGGATTACATTGGTAATTTGTTTTGTATCAGCATTTGCGTTTGACAAATTTGTCGAACTTCCAAAATACGTATTTGAAATATCCAAAATCTCAATTGTTGCAATCGTTTGCTTTGTGGTCTACACGACACTCAATCTGTTATTTAGAATGGAATATGCACAGGAACTAAAAAATAGAATTTTGAAACGTTAAGGAAACATTTTTTTAATATTCCAGGTTGCATTTCCAATAAGTTTTGAAGCATAAATATATGCATGTGCTTCTTCAGCCATAATGTTATATTTTAGAGCATTAAATAACAAATCATTAACACATTCTATTTTATCTATTTCTTTTTTAACAATTTTAAGCTTATCTTTTCTGCTCAAGTGCGTCAAATCATCCATATCTTCGTAGTCAATCATGTTTTTCTCCTTTATTAATACATGCAATTTTATACAATAAAGTTTAATTAAATGCAAGTATTTTCAATTGACTTTGTTAACTTTGTTTAATAAAATTGTAAAAAGTGTAATTTTATTATAGGAAATATAAATATGAGCAAAGAAAAACAAAGATTAGTTATTTTACTTGAAAGTGAATTATTTGAGAAATTAAAACTAATAGCAGAAGATCAAAACAGAACACCTGGTAATTTAGGAACTACAATAGTGAAAGAGTATTTGAAAAACTATGACAACAAAACAAAGTAAAAAACGTTTCGTTTTATTAGTTGAGCACGAGATTTACGAAAAATTTAAAAAATTAGCAGAGGAGCAAAATCGGACAGCTGGCAATCTTGGAACCAAACTAGTAAACGACTACGTAAAAGAACATTCAAAATAAAATATCAAAGGGGCTAGCCTGTATCTTTTTAAAGAAACGTCAGAACAACAAATACTTTAGTCTGAGAACTGATAGTTTTGATGAAAGGAGGGCTAATTATGGACAATTTCAATTTAGCATTATTTTTAATCTTTTTGATAATATTCATAATAAAAAACGACACCCACATAAAGTAGATGTCGCTTCAGTCTTATACAGGTTACGGTAGTTGACGCTACCGCCCCGATATTTTTATTATAACTCATTTTTTAAAAATTTCAAGAGGTAGTATGAACAAAGATGAAGTAAAAAATATTTTAAATAACGATGGCGTAATCGCTTTTGTAACAGACACTGTATGGGGTTTGGGGTGCCTGCCGACTTCTGAAAAAGCTGTTCGTAAAATTTACGAAATAAAAAAACGCGAAGCACAAAAACCTTTGATTTTGATGTCAAACGAGATTTATCATTTGCTTGAATATGTAAAACCAATTCCCGAAATCGGATGCCGTTTGATAAAAAAACATTTCCCCGGAGCTTTAACAATCGTTACAGAAAAAAGCGAAAAGACACCATATTACATAACTTCAAATATGGAAACCGTTGGAATACGTGTTCCCGATAATGAGATTTTTAGGCAGATTTGCGAAGCCGCAGAAGGCCACGTTCTTGCGACAACCAGTGCAAATCTTTCGCACCAGCCGTCTGCAAAAACTTACGAACAGGCAATAGACAATATGCAAGGTCTCGCGGATTTAATAATTCCTGATTACGGTCACACCTGCAAGGGTTTGGAATCAACCGTCGCTGGCGTGATGGGTAATGAACTCAGAATTTTCAGACAAGGTGCAATTCAGATATCAGTTTAATCTGTTGGTTTCTCAAAAACTTTCTTAGCAACAGAATTTTCTGCTTTCACAAATGATACCTGTGCAGGCTCTGTTTTTGGGACAGGCTTCATTCCAAAGAACTTTTTGATACGGTCTATTCTAATCTGTTTTGCTTCAGTTTTTAAGCCTTTTGCCAAACTATCAAATTCTTCGGCTAATCTTGAATAAGCTAAACCATTTTTTCCTAAAGAGTTAAGAACTTCAGCCTGAAGTGAATATGCTCTGAATTCATCTTTATACATTTTACTAAGAGATTTTAGTACTTTAAGAGTTTGCTTATCTTCACCGACTTTGATAACACCTATCGAGTACAATAATTCTTTTATTGTTTCGGTATTAAATTTTTTACCGAATTGAACATTATCCAGCGCGGCCCTATATAATTTATCTGATTTTTCTTGAAACCCGAGTTTTTTCTGGTATTTAGCAAGCTTATCTATATACTTGCGTCCACAGGAGAATTTTCCTATAAATTTTGGAACAGATAATTTTCCTGATGAAAAACTTAAAGCATGATGCAATTCATGGGCAGCTAAAGCTGCTATATCCGAGTTATTTATATCGCCTTTCATATAAATAATTGCGCTGCGTTTATATTTAGAGGGCAAAGTTAGAGCATCTGCAAAACCTAATGCTCCTTTTACCTCTTGTTCCGAAAAAGCACCGGTATCCATAGCGCGTTTTACAAATGTGTCTTTATCTACAAAATCTATTTTAGAAGCAGCCTTTTTACCAACTGTATCCTTGACAATTTGTTGTAATTCAGCGACTTTAACCTGTCCGTTATTATTTCGTACTGTTTCAGCAATTCTTTCCCCAATTTTCCTACTGTTTTTAACCAAACCGCGATTAGACAACACACCTGTTGCCTTAAAAATAAGACGCCCCAATGTAACCATATAATTTCCTTTCTTTTTAAATTTCCCCTATATTTTTATAAACAAGGATTGACGAAAAGTATTGCTATGGGCGTAGTAATGCTATGCTATGCTATGCTATGAGCGATTATACAAGGCTTTCCAGCTTTGTAAAATTTTGTTAAGCTATTGTTACATGTGGAAGAGTATTTTTTGTGTTCCACGCAGAACGGAACATACTAATATAATTACAATATTATTTATATTAATATTGTATTTAAAACATCCGTTCTAAATCTTTTTTAAGATTATCAATAATTTCTCGATAATTTTTTGTTACAGGAGTTGGTTTTGAAGTATTAATAATTTCAATAAAAACTTGTGAATGAAGAGGTTTTTGTCCGTCATTTACAGAAACATCAATACGCGCAGGAATAATTAATCCGCTTTTTGCAAATTGCTCACTACTTTTTTTAGATGCCAGATAATTAATAAATTTCATAGATTCATTTTTGTGTTTTGAAGATTTTGCAATAGCCCATCCGGATGCATCTAACTGAACAATTGAACCTTTTGTACCTCTGGGAAATTGTACAATATCCCAATCGAATTTAGCTTCTTCTCTTAATTTAGGAACCATCCAGCGTCCCGAAATATACATTCCAAGGCGTTCCTGCAAAAACATTTGAGCCATCGTTGCACTTGCACTTTCTACTTTTTTAGGAGCGACATGGTATTTATTTCGCAAATCAGCATAAAATTTTAATGCGTTTTGACTTTCAGTTTTATTTATTTCTTCCGGTAAAATTCCGCCGCCTTCACTCATTAAATATGGCAAATAAAATAAAGGATCTTCCTCAAAACTCACCCCAAAAGTTCTATCATCAGTAAGTTTTTGAGCAATTTTCAAAAAATCATCAAATGTCCAATTTTTATCAGGATAAGAAATTCTTTTTTTATTGAACATATCTTTATTATAAAAAATCACAAGATTAGAAACATCACGAGGAATAGCATACAATTTGCCGTCATAACTTAAAGCCTCAAGTGCCTGAGTGTAATATCCTGTTTGAATCGGCATCTCTTGAAGAAAATTGGCATACACAGGCAAATACAAATTATTCATAAAAACCACATCCGGTGCTGTATTTGAGGCGAACAAAAGGTGAATTTTTTGGAAATAATTTTGAGGGATATGCATAAAATCAACTTTTATATTCGGATTTTCTTTTTCAAAATCATTTAAAATCGGTTTCAAAATATCAATTTCAGATTTTGACCCCCAGCTTGCAAATTGTATTGTTGTACGTGCATCTTTCGGGGCACATCCACACAAAAACAAAATGCACAAAACCAGTGCAGGTAAAATTTTCTTTAGCTCACCCTTCACACTTCACCTATAATTCTATCAATACGCCCATTTTGTCATCATTAACTTCCACAAGCGATTTAAATCCGCCGGCTTTTACCATATAAACGTTATCATTGTCACGTCTTACTTGAATTGGATTTGTCACACTATCTTTAAAATTTTTCAATACAAAAACTTCATCGTTAACTTTGCCAATTAATGAATTTTGACCGTTTTTATTTATTAAATAAAAACCTTTTTTATCATCAATTTTGTATCCTGATTTTACAATCAAACCTTTCAAATAAGAAGACTTGTTTTCTTTCTTTTGTGCAGCAATAGGATTTGATATAGAAGGTTTTTCAATCTCTACCGGCTGTACTGAAACATTTTGTGCAGACTGTTCTTTATCAAGAATAGACAAATACTCATCAACTGACGACATTATATAATCTTGATTTTTAAATTTGATACGATTTTTATCAACAGAAGCAACATCTAAATTTGCATCTGAAAGACTTCTCGGGTTTGAATAAAGAGCAGAATCGCCTAAATCAATAGTTTTCTGTTCAGGCATAGGAATATCATATTTTTTAAATCTGCTATGCGCTCTTTTTGTCATTTTCAAAGATTTTGTCTGATTATCAAAAGCTTTTAGTTTGATTGTTTTTGAAATCGAAGAATCTTCACTTTCAACAATTTCCGGTTCTAAATCGGATAATTTTGCTAAAGAAGTTTCTTCTATCATTCTTTCTAAATCTTCACGTTTTTGTTCAATAACAGTAGGTTTCGCCGGAGATTTGATGAATGTATAATTACCTTTGCCGGCACGTGAAACCGGTTTTGCAGTTTTATCCAAATAAAGCTGATATTTTTCTTTCCAAGATAAATCCGAATTATCAGTAATATTACTATATTGATTTGAAGATGTTTGAATAATATCATCAATATCTTGCTGAGTATTTACAGGCCTTGCATTTGACTTTTTAGCGATATTTTTCAATCCTGCAATTACTAAAAGAACTAGTAAACCTAATGACATTGCTTTTTTAGATGGCAAATGATTTCTAATTTTATTTTTCACTTTACTCAAAAGAGATTTTTTCTCAATTTGAGGCATTTCTTCATAAGCATCTTCAATAATTTCTACTGGTGGTACATTCGAAGAAATATCCGATACATTTTGTTCAGTTTTAACTTCCTGAATTAACTCAGCAAGATGTTGTCTTCTTTCCTGTTTTTGCAACTTTTCAGAATCAACCTCAACGGGTTTAATTTCCTTGATTTTATCTTGTTGAGCCACTTTGTTTTGTTTAGGAGTTGAAGTTTTTGTCTCAACCTGTTTTGCAGGAGCCTTGTTTACAGTAACTTCAGTTTTCTGTTCACGAATTTTTGGAGGCTCTTGTTTTGTTGAAATATTATTTTTAACCGCATTTGCTTGAGCAATAAGTGTTTGATATTCTTTTTGTTCAGCGGTAACAGGAGCACTTTTCAAAGTTCGAGTTTTTATATCAAGCGGTTTTGTTGTAATAAGCGTAACTTTTGTATATCCCCCGCTTGTATCAGGAACGGTTTTTACATCAATATTTGAAACCATATCTTTTACGCCGTTCAAATTTGAAGCTTTAAAACCTGAACTTTGAACTTTTGGGATTAAAATAACATATTTATTATCAGATTTTTTTCTGACCAAAACATTTTCGCCATAATTATTTGAAGTAAAAAGCGTTACATCAACCGAATCGTTTGATGTACGTTTCAAATCAAGCTGCGTTAAATTATTTGAATCTGCATACGCCGCAGAACTCAATGCAAGCAATATTGCGATATTAATTATTCCTGATTTTTTCACTACCATATACGAAAAATTTTCCCTTTATATATTATATAATACTTTAGCAAAAAAAAAATTGCCAGTTTGTTAAAAAATTGATACTTTTATGTTAAGATATGTAATATGAAAAGTGGATTCGCAGCAATAATAGGCCGCCCAAATGCCGGCAAATCAACACTTCTTAACCAAATTCTCGGTCAAAAGATTGTTATTACAACAAACAAAGCGCAAACAACCAGAAAAAAAATTAAGGGTATTTTTACAAACGAACATGGACAAATTGTATTTGTTGACACTCCCGGCATTCATAAACCTTTTAATAAACTCGGTGAATTTCTTCTTGATGAAGCAAAAACTGCTGTTCCTGATGCTGATTTAATCCTATTTGTTGTGGACGGCTCAGAACCGGCAGGAAAAGGCGACAAATGGATTGCTAAAAACATTTTACAAACTAATATTCCGGTTATTATTGTTATGAACAAAGTGGATATTGTAAAAAAAGCTGGTATAGTTGATGAAAATCTTTTAACATACAAAACTCTTTTTGAAAAAAATTATCCTATTGTTAAAATTTCTGCTAAAACAGGCAGAAACATTGATACATTAATGAAAAATATTTTCAAAAATCTTCCTGAAGGCGAACTTTTATACCCCGAAGATATTGTAACTGAAGAAACTATGCGTGATGTGACAGAAGAGATTATTAGAGAAAAAATTCTTCTTAATACTTCTGATGAAATACCTCATTCCGTCGCTGTTAAAATTGAAAGTTACACAGAAAGTGAAGATATTGATAGAATTTATGCAACAATTTATTGTGAAACAAAAAGTCAAAAAGGGATTTTAATAGGAAAGGGCGGTTCTCTTTTGAAAAAAATAGGGACAGAAGCTCGTCTTGAACTTGAAAAAATTATAGAAAAAAAAGTATTTTTAGGACTGGAAGTCAAAATTGATAAGGATTGGCGCAAAAAAGACAGCTCTTTGAAAAATTTTGGTTATGAACAGCATGAATAGGCAGTGTCGGGTTGTGAAAGCGACACTAGCAGGAGACCTATTATACGCGACACAAGTAGGGTAGCAAAAAATTTTTTGTTTGTGTTTTAATAAAAAACGAAAGGAATTTTTTATAATGGAAGTAAATTCAATATCATTTAATGGCAAAGCCCCCAAAATTAATACAGTAAAACAACCGCTTAAAAATGCAATCGAAAATGCTATTGGTCAAACTAACAAAGATTACTTCATGTTAACAAGAAAACCTGAAGCAAAGCAAGAAATTACACCTGACTTTATAGAAAAGGCAAAAAAATTCTTTGCAGACATTTGGGCATAATAAAAAAAGACTTATATACATGTTTACACTAAATACAGTTAAAGTTGAGTCATTCTGAGAGCTTTACCCCGAAGAATCTCCTTTTATAGAGATACTTCGCTAACGCTCAGTATGACGTGCTCTTAGTACTTTTAGTGTATGTATATAAGTCCCTAAAAAATTATATTGCAAGCTTATAACCACCGCCGTAAATAGTTTCTATATACTTTTTACCGTCGGCTATTTTGCCTATTTTGCTGCGTAAATGTCTTATATGAACTCTAATTGTTTCTATATCATCATCCGGCGAATAACCCCATATATCCTTCAATAGCTGAGCTGATGAAACCATATTGCCATGGTTTTGAAATAATAAATTAAAAATATCAAATTCAATTGGAGTAAGTTTTGCACATTTTTCCCCAATTTTAACACTATATGTTTCGGGCAAAAGTGTAACTTCACCAACAGATAACAACTCTCTTGTTGAGGCACTTTCAGGAATTTGATGAGAACGTTTTAACAAAGCGCGGACTCTTACCTGTAATTCCTCCATTTCAAAAGGTTTTACAAGATAATCATCTACCCCTATATTAAATCCGTTCACTTTGTCATTAATTTGA
Source organism: uncultured Candidatus Melainabacteria bacterium (assembly GCA_949915775.1). Lineage (GTDB taxonomy): Bacteria > Cyanobacteriota > Vampirovibrionia > Gastranaerophilales > Gastranaerophilaceae > Stercorousia. Next base: position 7,699 of record CATLEG010000063.1, read on the forward strand.
GACAAAGCCGTTAACATTAAAATAGGAATATCTTTTGTTTCTTCATTTTTACGAATTCTCTGAGCAACAGTAAATCCATCAACTTCCGGCATCATAACATCTAAAATTACAATCGATGGTAATTCCTGTTTACACAATGCAAACCCTCGCACTCCGTCAAACGCCTGAATAACCTTATATCCACAGAGTTCAAGATTTACTTTTATAAGCTCATTTATCGCTGTATCATCATCAATAACTAATATTTTATTCATAACTAAATTTTATATTTAACAAATCTAAAATACAATAGCAAAATCCATTTATATGCAAGTTTATATATACTCCTCTGTCATTCTGATGGCTTTTGCCCGAAGAATCTCAAATATTATGAGATACTTCGCTATCGCTCAGTATGACTAGACTTTAACAATATTTAGTGCAAACTTATGTACATAAAGCCCTGAATTGCAAACAAATTATTTAATGTTTGTTAATCAACACTTGATAAACAAACTTTTTTGTGGTTTGATAATCTTGGAATGAGGTAATTCCTCTTAACCTTATTCAAGGGACTGACACAGCGCGGCTGCAGTGACAATTCCGAGAGATTACCTCCCTTTTGAAGGGAGGGGGACCGCATAGCGGTGGTGGGTTTCCACAGTAATAACAAATTAAGAAGGAAAAACAAAAATGTTAAAAATCAGATTAAAAAGATTAGGTGCAAAAAAATCACCATCATACAGAATTATCGTTATTAATTCAACTACAAAACGTGAAGGCAGACCTGTTCAAGAATTAGGTCACTACAACCCGAAAACAAAAGTTATGAAATTAGACAAAGCAGCAGCTTTGGAATGGATTAACAAAGGTGCTCAACCGACTGAAACAGTTGCATACTTGATTAAAAACTGCAACGAAGACGGTACTTTAAACTACGTTAAAAAAGAAACAGTAAAACTTTCTAAAAAAGCTCAAGCTAAGAAAGAAGCTGAAGAAAAAGCTGCTGCTGAAGCAGCCGCAGCAGAAACTCCAGCTGAAGAAGCTCCAACTGAAGCGTAATATTTCTCAAATATTTTATATTGAATATAAAAAGAGGACTAAAGATTAGTCCTCTTTTTAATATTATTAAAATCATTTTTCTATATGGGTACCTTCTCCTTTAATGGTCAAGTCTTTATTCGATGTAATAATAAACGTCTCATCATATTTATCTTGTTTTATCACATTGTTTTTAGCTTTAAATCCATATTCATAATCATCAAATACATGAACACGATCACCAATTTCATTTTTATTAACATCATTAGATACATCTACTTTACAATTAGTACATCCTTTTAGACTAACGCTATCAAGTGGGTAATTTCCATCTCTATGTGGATTATATTGGGTACCAGTAAATTCTGCACCAAATAAACGGCTTATTTCGGTATTTGCAGTAAGTTCACGTCCACTTTTAGTTTCTGTATAATTTGAAGATGTAATTTCTGCGTTATTATGTTTAGCTTGTTGCGGATACTTTACTGTTGAACCATTTTTAAAACTAATAACAAATCTGGTTGCTCCATTTTCTTTTACGACCTTTTTGCTTTGAACTTCATTTTCATTTAATTTTACACCACCATATGTGATAGGTTTTTGCGGGGTGATAGTTTTGTTTTGTGGAATTTTGCCTGTCATAATTCAATCTCCTTTAATATCTTGTGTACATTATAAGGTTTTTGCAACTGTACCTTACTCTTATATAAAAACATTTTGAATGTTAAAATTGCATAAAATAAGAGATTAAATATCATATATTTTGTATATGTAAGATATATCAACACTTTTAACCCTTTACAAATCGTAATAATTATATTAAATGTAATGATATTTTATACCTTTATATTAAATATTAGCGCAATGAAATATCGTTTTGAAATGTAAATGTATCTTTTATTATTAATTAGAGGTTAAATATCGTGAGCATAAAAAAACAATTAGGAGCAAAAATTAAAAGATTACGTCAAAAAAATGGTTTGACACAAGAACAACTTGCGGAAAAAATAGATATTGCAACACGAACACTTTGTGGTATTGAAAATGGTGAGAATTTTGTAACATCAGAAACGCTTGAAAAATTTCTTGATGTCTTCAATATTACACTTTCAGAACTTTTTGCCTTTAACCATATCAAACCTCAAGAAGAACTTGTTTCCGAAATAATTAAAGACGTCCAGAAGCTCAAAGACAGAAACAAAATTGAAACAATTTATAAAATTATTAAAGCAACAATTAGCGATTAACATATAATTGACACAAATTTAAATAACTGTATAATGTCAAATATATAATAAAATATAGGAGTGATGAAAAATGAGTACAAATGATATTATTTCATTGTTTTTTGCTTTGGTTTTCTTAGCAATGGGTATATATTTTAATAATATGATTAAAAAAGCAGAAAAAACAAAGTAAAAAGAACTTTAAAAAGGACTTGATGAATATCAAGTCCTTTGCTTGTATAATTGATTGTTATTCGTAATCTTTTTGGGCTGCCGTACCTTCACCTTTAACTCTGCGGCCGTTTATTTTTGCAGTATCCTGCTTATCAAGAATAACTTCGTTATTTGCTCCGCCATCGATTTTAGCATCATCCGCATACCATTTACTATCATTTGCGGCAAGATTAATTGTAGTATTTGAACTGTTATTCAATTTGACATGTGACACAGTTTCTTTTGAAGAACTAAAATGTGCTCCCATTACATTTGTTATATCAAAATATGTGTCGTCATAAACCAAGCCATCATCAATTCTTTGTTCAATTTTTGCATTGCGTGGAAATATTTTACCTTCATAGGCATACTCATCAAGAGTTTCTCCTGTTACGGCTTTATCTGTACTACCCTCACATTCTCTTGCGACAAGTGATGTTTGTTCCGGATAAGTAAATTTTTCACCTGATTTAAAAATAAGTTCGTATTGACCATTTTTAAGTTTTTTCGCAGATTTTACCAAATTGGCATTGTAAGTTAAACCGCCCAATGTTTTGTTGTTTACTGGTTCTGTCATAATTCAATCTCCTTTGTTTTTATACATCTCGTGTTGCAATTGCACATCTTACTCTTTTATAAAAACATATTTTTTTCGGAAATTGACAGGGCATAAAAATGCTATGCTATGCTATGCTATGAGCAATTATAGCAAGGGTTTCCAGGTTTTTAAACTCATCTTTACATTTTGTTACAGTTCAGTTTTTTACAAGTCTTTGTTAAGTTTTTGTAATATTTAATCTCACCGCGAGTGGCAAAATTTTACTCACCATATTTACTTATTTCAATAAAATAATTTTCTAAAGCTAAATAGCCTTTATAAATTTCGTTTGAAATACTAGCATAGCTTGTGGCAACAATAAATTTTAATTCTTTTGTTCTGATTTCCAAGATTACATCAGAATCCGCTTTTAGTTTTTCATCGGTAGAAACAGCCCATTTTTGAAGGAGCTCAAGTTCTTCATACATTTGTTTTACTGTAGTGTATTCCAGAGTATTAAAATCATATTTTGCAAGCAAAGCTTTTTCTGTATTCGAAATTCTAGGCATAACAGCTTGAAATTTAAAAACTTTTTTTATAATTACATAATTGTCAGCCATTTTTCTATGCGAATACGGAATTATATTTTTAGCCAAGAGCGCTGCATAAGAACGTGATGTAAACACTTCATCTTCACGAGAAAAAGCACTACGTGACGTTAAGTCAAAATTCGATTTTTTTTCTATTAAATCTTCCGGCATATCTACCATCCCTTGAGATTCTTTGGCTACAGTCATTCTGAGCATATGCGAAGAATCTCATTTTTTCGTCTCAGAATGACACCTTTTCTTAATAATATAAAAAGCAAACTCTCTTGTCATGACATGATGTCAAGATTTTTACATGATTTAACATTAAACCCTCTGTCACTTCGTGACATCTCCCTTACAAAGGGAGATTTTTACCCCCTTTGTAAAGGGGGATTAAGGGGGATTTTTAATTCTAATGATTTAAAATTAAACCCTCTGTTCGTGACATCTCCCTTACAAGGGAGATACTATTTTTCACCCCCTTTGTAAAGTAGAATTAGGGGGATTTTTAATTCTAATGTTTTAAATTAAACCCTCTGTTCGTGCAACCTCCCTTACAAGGGAGATTAAATTTTATCACCCAGT
>CATLEG010000064.1 GCA_949915775.1 uncultured Candidatus Melainabacteria bacterium
TTCTTTCTTTTTGAGCGACACAAAAAGAAAGAATATTGGATAAGAAAGAAAAATGCGCTAACCGTTTAATCTGCACTAAATTCAACCTAAAAGCGACTTAATCGCTACGCTTAACAGTCGCTTTTGTCACTATTTCATTAAGTGCAGATTACTGAATAAAAAAGTGCCACAATAGCGGAGTGAACAATAATTGGAACAAACAACAAAGACGACTATTGTTTGAACGTTTTTTAGAGATTCTTCACTTCGCTCAGAATGACAAAAAGTCATAGGGTGGGATAAGCGGAGCGTTCCCACAAATTCGGTGGGTACAAATACAACAGTGTATAAATTTTGTAAAAAGATTTATTTACCTATTGACATTTTGTCGGTTATACCCTACAATATATATAGGTAATCTTTTATGTCTGAAAATGAACACTCAAAACAAATTATATATTACAAAACCATTGATGGTCGTTGTCCTTATGATGAGTGGTTTAACTCATTAGACAACAAGACAAAATCAATAATTGATAACCGTATTGAACGACTAATTGACGGTTTATACGGAGACCACAAAAAGCTATCTAACACTTTATTATCAGAATTAAGATTTTTTGTTGGTAAAGGTTACCGAGTTTACTACAAAGACCTTACAAATGTTGTAATAATAATTGTTGCAGGCAGTGACAAAGGCGACCAAAAACGAGTTATTAAACAGGCAGAAAAATATCTTAAAGACTTTATTGAAAGGAACTCAAAATGACAGATTTTGCAGAAGAATTTAATTTAGATATGGATAAAGTTATGGCAAATACTGTTAGTCATGACGATTATATGCACGAAAAATTACAAGATAAAGATTATCAAAGAATTTATCTTGAAACTTCTTTAGAAGAATTTGCAAAAGACGGTAATATAAATGCTTTTATTCGTTCACTTCAACATGTTGTAAAAGCTCGTGGACGTGGTGCAATTTCAAATTTAGCAAGAGAATTAGACATGGATAGAAGTAATTTATCAGATATTTTAAATGGCAAAGTTCAACCTAAAATCAGTACAACTCTAAAATTGTTAAATGGTTTGGGCTACAAGATAGAATTAAAATCTGCATAAAACTGTAGGGTGCAATTTATTGCACCAAAAACACTTTTATTATTGCTTGCTATTAGTTATATTTTGTACTAAAATTTATAGTTAATAAGGGAGTATCTATGACAAAATATAAAGTTAATTCAACAGCAAAAAAAATTGCAAGAGATAATATATCAAAAAATTCTCAAAAACAAGGCGGATTTTTTTCGACTTTGAAGTTTTTATTCTTAATGGGTTGTGCCTGTGCTCTTGCAGGTATTGCATCTTTTGAACTATATCTGTCTTCTCTGCCTCCAATAAATAATTTAGAACAGTTTAAGCCTAATATTGTAACTAAAATTTATTCATCTGATGATGAGATTATTAAAACTTTTACAGCTTATACTTATGAAAAAATTGAACTTAAAGATATTCCCGATAACTTGAAAAAAGCTTTGATTGCAACTGAAGATAAAAACTTTTACCGCCACCATGGTTATGATTTGACGGGTTTAGTGCGTTCTACAGTTCAAAACGTTCTTGCAGGGCATGTTGTTCAAGGTGCAAGTACACTTACCCAACAGCTAGCAAGGGTTTTATTCCTTAATAACGAAAGAACTTTTGATAGAAAATTGAAAGAATTGTTTATTGCGGCAAGAATTGAAAAAACTATTTCTAAAGACCAGATTTTAGAAATGTATATGAATAATGTTTATTTAGGCGCCGGTGCTTATGGTGTCGAAGGTGCTTCTCAGATTTATTTTGATAAACATTTAAAAGATTGTTCACTTTCAGAACTCGCTTTAATTGCTGGTTTGCCTCAAGCTCCTTCTGTTTATAATCCTTTTAACAACAAAGATTTAGCTATAAAAAGACGTAATCAGGTTTTGAACAGAATGTACAAAATGAGATACATTACAAAAGATGAATACGAAAGTGCAAAATCGGCTGATGTTAAGCTTGCAAAAGTTCCACAATATTACACAACCAATAAAGCTCCATATTTTTGTGATTATGTAATGAAAGAACTTGAAAAATTAGGCTTTGATGAAACAGAAATTTCTCAAGGCGGTTATAAAGTTGTAACAACATTAAATTACAAAGCTCAAAAAGCAGCAGATGAAGCTATTTCCAGAAATTTGATTAACTGGGGGCTTCGCGGAGATAACAATCAGGCGGCAGTATTCTCATACAGCCCAATTGATGGTAAAATCCTTGTATATTCAGGCGGAAAAGATTATGTAAAAAGCCAGTATGATAGAGTTACACAAGCTGTTCGACCGCCGGGATCTTCATTTAAACCGCTTGTATATGCAGCTGCAATGGAAAAAGGGATTGATCCTAATGATATGATAGAAGATAGACCACTAACAATCGGTCAATGGTCACCTAGAAATTACGGCAATAAATACAGAGGTAATATTCCTGTATACACAGCTTTGATGGTTTCTTCAAATGTTTGTGCAGCAAGAATGATTAAGGAAGTTGGAATACGTTCTGTTATACAAATAGCAAGAGTTTTAGGAATAGAAACTCCGCTTGAATATGACTATACAATTGCTTTAGGATCAAACGGAGTTAAATTATATGAATTTACAAGAGCTTACGGTGCATTTGCAAACGGAGGTTTTGTAGTTCAGCCATACTCTGTAGAACGAGTCGAAACTTCTCGCGGAAAGGTTGTTTATCAAGCACCAAAGACAAAAATTTCACATCAGTTAAGTATGAAAACTGCAGCAGAAATGACAGCTATGATGAAAACTGTTATTACAAACGGTACAGGCCGCGCAGCAAGTATCGGTAAACCGGCAGCAGGCAAAACCGGAACTACTGATGATAACAAAGATGCATATTTTATGGGATACACTCCAAATATTGTAACCGGTGTCTGGGTTGGAAATGATGACAATATTGCAATGAATAAATCTATTCAAGGTGGTACCGTTCCTGCTTTGATATGGAAAGATGTCATGAAAGTTGCAACAGAACCATACGGAAATGCTGAATTTAATTATCCTGAAGTTAAACTTATACCTTTTGCAGCAGGTTCAAATGTTAAAGTTATAGGTGAAGAAGAAAATAAGCAGGAAGAGCCAGTTGTTAATTTGAATGAAACAGATGCAATGACTCCGGAAGAAGTAACTAAACAAGTTAATAATGTAATCAAACAACAAGAACAGACTCAAAAACCGGAGCAGCCGAAACCTGTTCAAAAACCGATTTCAGCACCGGTACCAATTCCAATGGCAGTGCCGGAAAGTTTGCACTAAGCGTGCATTATTTACCCTCTCTCTTTGTGAGAGGGTAGAATTTCAACTTGAGCTAACGCGAAAGTTAGAAATTCGGGAGAGGGTACAAATATATTAAATTTTGGAGAAATATGACAGAACAATTTATACCACATATAGGAACAGATGAATCAGGAAAAGGAGATTTTTTTGGCCCGCTTGTTATAGCAGGCGTTCTTGCAGATGAAAAAACATCTCAATATTTTTTGGATTTGGGGATTAAAGACAGTAAAAAATTATCTGATAAAAAAATGCTTACACTTGCAACCGAAATAAAAAAAGTTGCACCATATTCTATTATTGCAATTTCAAATTCAAAATATAACGAGCTTTATAACAATATGAAAAACCTTAACAAACTTCTCGCCTGGGGACATGCAAGAGCGATTGAAAATGTTTTGGAAAAACAGCATTGCGAATATGCACTTTCTGACAAATTTGGGGATGAAAGCCTTATAAAATCTGCATTAATGCGAAATGGCAGAAGTATAAGATTAGAACAAATGTGTAAAGCAGAAAGTGATATTGCAGTTGCAGCGGCATCTGTTTTAGCACGTGCGACTTTTGTTCAAAAATTACAAGATATGGAAAATACCTACGGTGTAAAATTTCAAAAAGGATGTTCAGGTTTGGTAAAAGACGGAGCAAAAATATTTATTGAAAAATACGGCAAAGAAAGATTGAAAGAAGTTTGCAAAGCGCATTTTAAAACTTATAATGAAGTTTAATGATATTAAAATAATGTAAAAATATTGTGATACCTCTAAATTTATACTATAATTGAATTTATAGTATGAGAAGGTAAGAACTTTCAACCGCAATCTAAAAGTTTAAACAAAGTTATGAAAGAGGATAAAAACCTTAGACCAAAATCTAAAAGTTTAACCAAAGTTTACAGAGAGGATAAAAACCTTAGACCAAAATCTAAAAGTTTAACCAAAGTTTACAGAGAGGATAAAAACCTTAGACCAAAATCTAAAAGTTTAACCAAAGTTTACAGAGAGGATAAAAACCTTAGACCAAAATCTAAAAGTTTAACCAAAATTTACAGAGAGGGTAAAAACCTTAGACCAATATATAAAAGTTCAACCAAAGTTATGAAAGAGGGTATAAAAATGAGTATAGACAAAACCGCAATCATCCATTCATCGGCAAAAATAGCTGAAGATGCAATTATTGGACCTTATGTAGTTATAGGCGAAAACGTAACAATCGGACATAGAACAAGAGTAATCTCAAATGCTTATATAGAATTTGCAGAAATCGGTGATGATTGCACAATTTCACCATTTGCAACAATTGGTTCCGAACCTCAAGATTTAGGTTATAAAGGAGAAGAAACAAAAGTTGTAATCGGCGACGGTACTATTATTAAAGAAAATGTAACCGTTCATAGAGGTGCAGCTTGCGGTGATTTTACAACAAGAATTGGTAAAAAATGTTTATTAATGGTAGGCTCACATGTTGCTCATAACTGTGTGCTTGATGATCAGGTAATTTTAGCCAACCTTGTAACTTTAGGCGGTCACGTTCATGTTGGTTTTGGAGCATTCGTCGGCGGAATGAGCGTATTTCACCAAAATATAAGAATTGGCGATATGGCAATTATCAGCGGATTTTCAGCATCTCGTCAAGATATTCTGCCCTATTCAAAAGGCGAAGGCAGACCTCCTGTACCACGCGGACTTAACGTAATTGCAATGAAACGCAGAGGTGTTTCACAAGAAGTTAGAACTGCAACTAATGAAGCTTTTAAATTATTGATTTCAGAGGATTTGAATACAACTCAAGCAATTGAAAAAATTAAAGCAGAAATTCCGATGAATGAATATATTGAAAAGATGATTGAATTTATTCAAACTTCAAAACGCGGAGTGCTTTTGAAAACTCATAAAAGCGGTCACGAATCATTAGAATAATAATAAATAAAAGACATCTTGTAAAAGATGTCTTTTATTTTATACATAAAAAATATTTATACATTTTCTGAACCAACAACTCATCTTTTTGCATTGAATTCATCATTTCTTCAATCATTTTTTCTTTAGGTAAATAATAATCAAACATAAAAAGTTCAAATGGTCTAACATTAAGCGCATCAGAAATTTTTTGTAAAGTTTCAAAATTAGGATAATTTTTTCCGTTTTCTATATTACTCAAACTTGGTATTTCGATATATGACATTTCAGCCAGCTTTTCCTGCGTATATTTTCGACGTAAACGTAGTTCTTTTATTCTTTTACCTAAAAGATATTTTATATTACTCATAAATTTTACCCTCATAAATTATGGTATATGATTTATGAACAAATATAATAACTCATTAACTAATTAACGATTGATTTTTTATTATATATAATATATCATATTAATGCATGTAATAAAAAATACAGCCATTTTTAATTAGAAAAATTATAGGTTAACAATTCAGGAACTGGATATTACATAAAAACAGGGTATAATAATAAGAAAGGAAGTTAAAAGATGAAAAAACTAAGTGATAATAAAAAGCTGGATTGCTTCACTGACGTTCGCAATGACGATTTACGTCATGCTGAACTTGTTTCAGCATCTCAGACAGAACCCTCACCCGAATTCTCGCAACTCGCAAGCTCGTTGAGAATTCTACCCTCTGCTTGGTTGCTCGCGTTAAACGGCAATTCCGCGTTTTGCCGCAGAGCCAAAGGCTCTTTGCAAAAATACTCCAGCCTCGGCTCGCAATCCGCTCCCAAAGGTAGAGAGAATAAATTATTGTGTGCGACACCTACACCAAAATCTACAAAATCTTCATCAACATCTACCGGCAGGGCTACGTGCGTAAAACATATACCTGCACCTTTTAAGTCTTCACCAACATTTACCGGCAGGGCTACGTGCGTAAAACATATACCTGCACCTTTTAAGTTTTCACCAACATTTACCGGCAGGGCTACGTGCGTAAAACATATACCTGCACCTTTTAAGTTTTCACCAACATTTACCGGCAGGGCTACGTGCGTAGCACACGATAAGAACTTATCGACCTATCGTCTTAACGTCTTAGAGACTGATAAAAACCCTACCCTCTCCCGAATTTGTAAGTTCGCATTTAGCTCACTAACAAATTCAACCCTCTCACAAAGAGAGAGGGTAAAATATGGGTTTACTCTGGCAGAGGTTTTAATCACCCTCGGCATTATCGGTGTTGTTGCGGCGTTAACTTTGCCAACATTGATTGGAAATTACCAAAAACAAGCGCTTGCTACTCAAACTAAAAAATTCTATTCCATGATGTCACAAGCAGTTAAACAATACATGGCTGATGAAGGTGTTGATGATTTGAGAAACACACCGTTAGCTTCTGATAATTATGAAGATACAGCATCTCCTGAGGCTATTGAATCTGTTAGAAATTTTGTTACTAAATATCTTAAAGTTGTTGAAGAATGTGACCACGAGGCTAATAATTGTTTTGCTGAGAAATATAAATCTTGGGATGGTGAGGAGAAGGATGTTTTTTTTAAACAAAACAATTATGATAACAGAAGAGACTACGTATTATCCAATGGCAGCATAATTCGTATTGGATATTATTATAATGAATTCCCAATAGATTTATATGTAGATGTAAATGGCAAAAAAGGACCTAATAGAGTTGGATATGATTTGTGGAGCATGTCTATTTTTTACGACGGCAGTATTGATGAAGGCGGTGTTACTCCTGATTGTAAACAAGGAAAAGTCAGTGAATTTGAATCATTATGCTACGATGGTTTCCAAAATAATAACACTCCGCAAGAAGCTAGAGAAAATCGCTTTGAAGGTTGTAAAGTTGGTTCCTACGGCGGTTGTTTTGGCCACTTCTTAGAAAATAACTTTACTTTTGTGGATTACTAAAGTTTGCGAAATATTTGATTATAATTTGTTTTTTGTTAAACTTATAAACAAGGAGGGTTTATGCAAAAAACAATTTGGGACAAATATGCAGAAGTTTTGGTTGACTATTCAACTAACGTTCAAAAAGGCGACCTTGTTCAAATCAGGGCAACTAGTATTTATGCAAAAGATTTGGTAAAAGCTGTCTATAAACGCGTAATTCAAAAGGGTGCTCATCCGATTTTAAGAACATCTTTTGAGGATTTTTCAGATATCTTTATTAAATACGCATCTGATGAACAATTGGATTATATCGACCCGATTGTTGAACTTGAATATAAAACAATTGACAAATTCATTTCAATCGGCGCGCCTATGAATACAAAAAATATGGCACGCGCAGATTTGACAAAACTTTCAAGGCGTTCAAAAGCATCACAGGGTTTGTCAAAAACATTAATGGAGCGTTCTGCAAAAGGTGAAGCGTCTTGGGTTGTAGCAGATGTGCCGACACACGCTTTGGCTCAAGAAGCTAAAATGTCTTATGATGAATATTCAGAATTTCTTTTCAATTCTTGCTACTTGAACTTAGACGATCCCGTTGCAAAACTTAGAGAACTCGATGAAAAACAAACTAAATGGGCAAACTATTTGAACGGTGTAAAAAAAATCCGCATAACAGGCGAAAAAACAGATATCACATTTGGCGTTGAGGGTAGAAAATGGATAAGTTGTTCTGGTTTAAACAATTATCCTGACGGCGAAGTTTTTACATCACCTGTAGAAAATGATATTAATGGCGAAATTTATTTTGATTTTCCTCAAAACTATCGCGGTAACAGCGCAACAGGTGTTCATCTGTGGATAGAAAACGGACAGATTGTGAAGTTTGATGCAGAAACCGGTAGAGATTATCTAGAGGCAATGTTCAATATGGATGAGGGCTCGAAGGGTATAGGCGAAATTGCAATCGGAACTAATGATGAAATTCAAGAAGTTACGGGAAATATACTTTTTGATGAAAAAATCGGCGGCTCAATTCATATGGCAGTCGGTGCATCTTATCCAGAAACTGGCGGAAAGAATGTATCAGGGCTTCATTGGGATATGATTAAGAACATGAAATCGCCCGATTCAAAAATTTACGCTGATGATATTCTTATCTATGAAAACGGTAAGTTTATAATATAGAATTTATAAAAAATGGAGGTTTTTTTAAGACCTCCATTTTTTAACCATCTTCATTTAAACATTATGCATATTATCAAAAATTTCTTTCCGCTGAACCCATATTTCCATACCCAACTTTTCTCCGGTAGAAACTAAAGCATCTTTAATCTCTTTAAAAGAATTATCAGATTTTGAAATATCGCACAACATAAACATCACAAAGTGCCCTTGCATTAATGTTTGTTTAATATCTTCGATATTTACTTTATATTCAGCAAGAACTGCTGCAACAGCGGCTACAATTCCTGTTTTATCTACGCCTTGTACTGTTATTATAATTTGTGACATATTTTACTCCTGTTATTGATGGAGATTCTGAAACAAGTTCAGAATGACAACTTTAGTTTGACTATTAATTTTTTACTATCAATTTCCCAATATTATGTCTTTTGCAATAATCTTTGAAATCTGAATGAATTTCTGGTGATAGCAAATATAATGCGATAATATTAGGTACTGACATTGCAATCATCATCGCATCTGTAATATTAATTACTGAAGCTACATTCATTGCTGAACCAACAATAATGAATAAACAATAAATTACATCAAATGATAAATTACGTTTATGACCTTCACCAACTAAGAATGTCCAAGCTTTTTGTCCGTAATATGCCCAAGAAATCAATGTTGATAAAGCAAATAAAATTACAACAACCGATAAAATATATGGGAAGAACGAAATTACAGATTGAAATGCTGAACTTGCAAGTTCAATACCTGAAATTTGTCCAACTTGAGTTTGATCTAAAATTCCGGAGAACACAATTGCAAATGAAGTTAATAAGCATAAAATTCCTGTCAATAAAGTTTCTAATAAAGCAACGAAACCTTGAGAAATCGGTTCATTTGTTTTAACTGTTGCATAAGCAATCGCCGCCGCACCCGTACCAGCTTCGTTTGATTGAACTGAACGTCTTAAACCAATAATAATTGTTCCAAAAACACCGCCAGCTACTGCATGAGGTGAAAATGCTTCTCTAACAATTAATGCAATTGCGTGAGGAATATGTATAAAGTTTGCAAAAATTACTATCAAACCTGCCCCAATGTATAAAAAGCACATTGCCGGAACAAGAATTGTTGTAATTTTAGAAATACTTTTAATCCCGTCAACAACAGCCAGCCAAACAAGAATTGCAATTAACAAACCAAAAACCCAAGCATATCCAGCCATAAAGCTGTGTTCTCCGCCTGTGATTAAAATAAGCTGGTGTGCAGATTGGTTAATCTGAATCATATTACCGCCAGTGATAGCGCCACCGATACAAAGTACAGCAAATATAGCTGACAATGGCTGACCTAACCATCTCATTTTTTTACGAGTTAAACCATGTGCAATATAATGCATAGGGCCGCCTGATACTGTTCCGTCAAGGTTAAATCTTCTGTATTTAACAGCAAGTGATGCTTCTATAAATTTTATTGACATACCTAAAAATGCACCTGCAAAAATCCAAAATGCAGCTCCAGGGCCGCCTATAGAAATTGAAATTGCAACACCGGCAATACTTCCGATACCGATTGTTCCTGATAAAGCTGTTGCAAGAGCTTGAAATGATGAAACTTCACCATTTGAATCATCAGAATTTTTATCAGCAGGTTTTGAAACAACATCAATAGCATGTTTTAACCCCCAGATAGAAACTCCTTTGAAAAATATTGTAAAAAATATACCGGCAAACAAAATCCAGAAAATTATGATTGGTACATTTGACCCGAAAAAGTTTATGGGATAAAAAATAACATTTGCAACCGCATCTGATATAGGCGCAATATGTTTGTCCATAAAAGCATCAACATTAAAAGCATTTGCTTGTTGAATGTTAAATAAAAGTGTCAAAAGTACAATTAAAAATTTGTTCATTTATTTTGTTTCCTTCTCTATTTATACCCGGCTCTTCCAGTAAGGTAAACCAACTTTTATCATTGTAGCAGAAACATGAAAAACAGGAGTAAAATGGTTACAAAAACTTAAAGATTTGTTGCAAATAGTTTTCGGCACATTGTTTGGAAGTTAGATTAGAAATAGTATCAAAAGCATTATTTACCAATAGTTTTCGATCATCAATATTCATAGAATTTATTCTATCTAATACTTCTTTTACTCCATCAACTGTCGGATCAATCAAAAAACCATTTTCTCCGTCTTTGATAATACCATCGATTCCATCATTTTTTGTACCAACAGTAATACAACCCTGAGACATTGCTTCAAGATAAACCATACCAAAAGTTTCTCCCGTACTGGGCAAAATAAAAACATCTGCCTGACGCATCAATTCAAAAACTTTTTGAGACTCTAGCCAACCTGTAAAAGTTACATTCTTATCAAGTTTTTCAAGGTTTTTACGTAATTTTCCATCGCCTATAACAGTTAATTTATAATTTCCCTTACAAGCTTCAATAACTTTATCTATATTCTTGCGTTTTTTAAAATTTGCACAGGTAAGAACACATATTCCCTTCTCCCCGTTGGTGGGATATAAAGGGAACAGCAGAGCCTCGCGATGCTTGTGACCCTGTATGCCTTGTGCTGAAGGTGTAGGATGAGGGGGAATGTTTTTTTCATCAATCCCTGACGGTGCAACAAATGTTTTCTTTTCATACTCAGGATATAATTTTAATAATTTTTTCTTTATAACATACGAACGGCAAGCAATGGCTTTTGCATTATCCAGAGCTATTTTTAAACGTTTTTTAAAATGAAATTTATATAAAGGATTTGTTAAAACTTCCAAATCAGAATTATGGACTCCTGCAACAAACGGCAAACCTAGTTTATCGGCAAACAAGATTCCAGACGGCATATGGGCAATAATGAGGTCATACCCCTCGCCCTTGAGGGGTGCTACGCACGTAGACATTTTTGCAGATTTTTGTTTTAGGTTCCCCTCGCCCTTGAGGGGAGAGGGGGTAGGGGAGTGGGTGACTTTCCAAAATGGCGTCCAAAAATTCAAATTTAAAACATTACCATATTGACCTGATTTATAAAACGGTTTTCCTCTTAAAAAAGAATTCAAAATAAAATTAGGCTTTATGACATCAACCTTGTGTCCTGAATTTTGCCATTCTTTAACAAAGTTTAGAAGAGTTTTAGGAGTTGTTTTTTCGTTTTCCGTTACGGGATATAAATCTGTTATAAAAAGAATTTTCATATAATGATTATAGCATAATAATAAGTCCCATTAATGATGGCTTGAAAAAGTTAAATCAATATGTTAAACTAAATATATGAAGAGATTTTTGAGTAAGCTTGAAGAGTTGAAAAAGTTTGAATTGTTGGTAAAAAATCCCGTCGGGGGGGGGCAATCGCCGCGTAGCCCAAGGACTTTGGCGAGTTAATGATGCGTTTTGTGGTATTTTCCCTCCCTTGGGGGAGGGTAGAATTCTCAACGAGCTTGCGAGTTGTAAGAATTCGGGAGAG
>CATLEG010000065.1 GCA_949915775.1 uncultured Candidatus Melainabacteria bacterium
TCGCCAAAGTTGCTACGCAACAAAAGGCTCAATCTGTTCGCTATCCGGACTCGTTTTACTCCGTCCGTCCGCAAATTCGCTCTCCCTCAAGGGGCGAGGGGAAAGTGTTTTGTGTGCGATACCTACACCAAAATCTACAAAATCTTCACCAACATCTACCGGCAGGGCTACGTGCGTAAAACATATACCTGTATCTTTAAAGTCTTCACCAACATCTACCGGCAGGACTACGTGCGTAGCACACGATAAGAACTTATCGACCTATCGTCTTAACGTCTTAGAGACTGATAAAAACCTTACCCCTACCCTCTCCCGAATTTGTAAGTTCGCATTTAGCTCACTAACAAATTCTACCCTCTCACAAAGAGAGAGGGTAAAATATGGGTTTACTCTGGCAGAAGTTTTTTCACCCTGCCGGAAGGTTAAATTAAACTTCGGGTTTACTTTGGCAGAAGTTTTAATCACCCTTGGCATAATAGGCATTGTAGCGGCGATAACGATTCCTACACTTGTGCGAAAATACAAAGAACAAGTGTATATTCAACAAGCAAAAAAATCATATTCATTAATTTACAATACTTTGAATATGATTAAAGCTGAAGAAAATTTAGATGATTTTTCAGAAATTTTTTCTGCATCAACTAAAAATCCCAATAAATGCAAAGAAGAAGTATTACAAAAAATTTTAAAACATTTAAATGTTCTTAAATATTGCGGATATGATTCAGGTTGTTGGTCGAAAACAACTAAAGGTCAGCACAAAGGCGACACTAATTATACATTTGATGAATCTTTTGGATTTGCAAAAGCGACATTAGCTGACGGCAGCAGCATTGGCTTAAACACTTATTATACCTCAAATGTAGGTGACAAATGCTTAACCAGATTTCAAACAGGTACAGATGAAACAACTGGTGAACCAATTTATCATGATTCAAATCAATGCGGATTAATCATAATTGATACTAATGGCCTAAAAGGTCCTAACCAAATTGGAGCAGACACATTTTATTTCCATATAACACCTAATAAAATTAATCAATATTTCGGTAATATTAATGATGTTTTTTTATATAACCAGCTAGATTATGATAAATAAAAATTTTTTAATAAAAAAAGAACCGCATTTGCGGTTCTTTTTCGCTTTTTATCCTTTGTATTTATTTTGTTGCCGGATAGTAGTCTCTTACGATACCTTTATATGCATCTTCATAGATTGCTCTGATATCTTTCATCAACGGATATGCAGGGTTTGCGCCTGTACATTGATCGTCAAATGCAAGTTCTACCATTTCATCTAACTTAGCGTTGAAGTCAGCTTCTGAGACACCAAAGTCTTTAATTGAATTTGGCAAGTTAACTGCTTTCATTAATCTGTCAATTTCAGAAAGTAATAATTCAACTTTTTCGTCATCATTTTTACCGCCTAAACCAAGTTCATCAGCAATCTGACCATATTTAGCTTTTGCATTAGGGAACTTGTATTGAGGGAAGATACATTGTTTTGCAGGACAATCCACAGCATTGTATTTGATTACCTGTCTGATTAACAATGCGTTAGCTACACCATGAGGTACGCTGAACATTGCACCCAACTTGTGAGCCATAGAGTGGCAAAGTCCTAAGAATGAGTTAGCGAATGCCATACCTGCAATTGTTGCAGCGTAGTGCATTTTTTCTCTTGCGATAGGATCGTTTGCACCTTCTGTCCAAGATCTTTCCAAATATCTGAATACAAGTTTTGTAGCTTCTAATGCATTTGAATTTGTGAAGTTTGTACCAAGAGCAGATACATATGCTTCAATTGCGTGAACTAATGCATCAATACCAGATGCTGCTGTTAAACCTTTTGGCATACCGTCAACAAAGTTAGGGTCGATGATAGCCATATTTGGTGTCAATGCGTAATCTGCGATTGCATATTTTACGTGAGTTTCATCATCTGTAATGATAGCAAATGGAGTTACTTCAGAACCTGTACCTGATGTTGTCGGGATAGCAACCATAGTAGCTTTTTTACCCAATTCAGGAATTGAACAAATTCTTTTTCTAATATCCATAAATCTCATTGCGATATCTTCGAATACTGTATCAGGTTGTTCATATAATAACCACATGATTTTCGCAGCATCCATTGGAGAACCACCGCCTAATGAAATGATTACGTCAGGTTCGTAAGGTCTGATGATTTCCATAGCCTGATTAATTGTAGATAATGTAGGATCCGGTTTAACATCAAAGAAGATCTGATGATCAATACCAATTTCATCCAATACGTTCACGATACTGTCAACAGCGCCTGAGTTAAATAAGAATCTGTCAGTAACGATGAATGCACGTTTTTTACCTTGAAGTTCACGAAGAGCTAAATCAACAGCGCCTCTTTTGAAGTAAACTTTTGGTGGAACTTTAAACCAGAGCATATTTTCTCTCCTTTCAGCAACTGTCTTGTAGTTCAATAAGTTTTCTACACCGATATTACCTGATACTGCGTTTTTACCCCATGAACCGCATCCTAAAGAAAGTGACGGTTCAAGTTTGAAGTTGTACAAATCACCAATACCGCCTTGAGCTGATGGGGAATTGATTAATACACGACAAGCCGGCATTCTTTCAGCAAATTTGTTAACTCTTTCTTGAGTACGAGTATCTGTATAAAGGTCAGCAGAGTGACCAGCACCGCCTTTTGAAACAAGTTCATAAGTCATTTCTGTTGCTTCTTCAAAGTCTTTTGCTTTGTACATAGTTAAAATCGGTGATAATTTTTCTCTTGAAAATGGATCTTCCCAATCTACTGATGGTCTTTCAGCAAGAAGAATTTTAGCAGTTTCCGGAACATCAAATCCTGATAATTCAGCGATTCTATGTGCGCTTTGACCAACGATGTCAGGGTGAGCTGTACCACGTTTCGGGTCAATGAATGGAAGGTCAATCATTTTCTTTTCTTCAGATTTGTTTAATAAATAAGCGCCTCTGTATATGAATTCTTTTTTAACTTCTTCATAAACTTTATCAACAACAACAACTGATTGTTCTGAAGCACAAATCATACCGTTGTCGAAAGTTTTTGACATCAAAATTGAAGAAACAGCCATTTTAATATCAGCAGTTTCGTCAATAACTGCAGCCGCATTACCAGGGCCTACGCCTAATGCAGGGTTGCCTGATGAGTAAGCTGCTTTAACCATTCCAGGGCCGCCTGTTGCTAAAATGCAAGCGATAGATTCGTGATGCATCAATTGATTTGATAATTCAATTGAAGGAACATCAATCCATCCGATAATATCTTCCGGAGCACCCGCTTTAACGGCTGCATCCAAAACGATTTTTGCTGCCGCAATTGTTGATTTTGTAGCTCTAGGGTGTGGTGAGAAAATGATTGCATTTCTTGTTTTTAAAGAAATTAAAGATTTAAAAATAGCAGTAGAAGTTGGGTTAGTTGTAGGAATAATACCTGCAATTACACCAAGAGGTTCTGCAACTACTTTAATACCATTTGCTTTATCTTCTTTAATAATTCCACATGTTTTCGCATTTTTGTGTTTGTTGTAAATATATTCTGAAGCGAAATGGTTTTTAATAATTTTATCTTCTAAAACGCCCATTCCTGTTTCTTCAACTGCCATTCTTGCAAGAGGAATACGAGCTTTGTCAGCAGCAGTTGCAGCTGCTTTAAAGATAGCATCAACTTTTTCTTGAGTAAATGTTGCAAAAATCTTTTGAGCTTTTTTAGCTCTTTCGATAAGCAATTCTAATTGTTCAGCGTTGTCAACCAGAGTTGATTTGTTCAAACTCTTTTCAAGGTTTTCAACAGTCTTTTTGCTTTTTGTTGTCATATTAATTTTCTCCTATAAAGTAGTAAATGTACTTTCTAAAGTATTTGTGAAATAAATCACGATTACATTATAGAATAAAGAATATTTAAAAGCAAGTGTATTATTTACAATCTTTATACATTTTTAATAAATTATTCATTTATATGTTCAAGAGCCATTTCTAAAACTGTTTTTACATGGTTATCTGATAATGAATAATAAACATTTTTTCCGCGTTTTTCTGCTTTAACAAGTTTTGCAGAACGTAAAATCTTTAACTGATGAGAAACGGCGGATTTAGTCATATCAAGCAGAACTGCCAAATCATTAACGCACATTTCAGCTTGTTCTAATGCCCATAAAAGCCTTACTCTTGTACCATCACCCATAATTTTAAAGAATTCAGCTAAATCTAATAATTTATCTATATCTGACATTTCAATTTTTTGGATAATATCCGGATTTATTGCATAACAATCTGTTTTTGAAGGTTTCATAACGACATTATAGTTTAACAATTGTTCAATTGTCAAATTTTGTAACAAATCAAACCTTACCCCTTGACAGTTGAACGGTTGTTCAATTATAATATTAATATATAGTTGAATAAATATTCAATCGAGGTAAATTATGTGTCATCATCATTCTCACAAAAACTTATTAATAAGATTATGTACAGCAGCAGTTTTATTTATTATTTCGGGATTAAGCGGAGATAATTTATTTTTCATTGCTGCATATATTATTGCTGGATATGACATAATTTTGAAAGCTTTTAAGAATATAATAAATGGTGAAATTTTTGATGAAAACTTTTTAATGAGTATTGCAAGTCTCGGAGCGATTACAATTGGCGAATATCCGGAAGCCGCCGCTGTTATGATACTTTATCAACTTGGTGAATATTTGCAGCATAAAGCCGTTGAAAAAACCAAAAAATCTATTACAAATTTAATGGATATTCGTCCTGATTATGCAAATATTGAATGTAACGGAAAACTTATTAAAACTGACCCAAAAGATATTAAAATCGGAGAGATAATAACAGTTAAGACCGGCGAAAAAATTCCGCTTGACGGAGTTGTTATTGATGGTTTTGCAAATATTGACACATCAGCCTTAACTGGTGAATCAATGCCTGTACATTTAAAATCCGGAGATTTGGCAATTAGCGGCAGTATAAACCTTAACGGTTTATTAAAAATTAAAGTTGAAAAAGAATTCTCAGAATCAACCGTATCTAAAATATTAGAACTTGTAGAGCATGCACAGTCGAAAAAGTCAAAAACTGAAAATTTTATAACTAAATTTGCAAAATATTATACGCCGATAGTTGTTTTATGTGCACTATTACTAGCTGTTATTCCGCCAATAATTCTTGATACAGATTTCAGTATTTGGTTTGAAAGAGCATTGACATTTCTTGTAATTTCTTGTCCTTGTGCACTTGTAATTTCAATTCCGTTAACATTTTTTGCAGGTATAGGTGGTGCTTCAAAAGAAGGTATACTTATAAAAGGAGCATGTTATTTGGAAATTTTATCAAAACCATATGCAATTGTTTTTGATAAAAC
Source organism: uncultured Candidatus Melainabacteria bacterium (assembly GCA_949915775.1). GTDB lineage: Bacteria > Cyanobacteriota > Vampirovibrionia > Gastranaerophilales > Gastranaerophilaceae > Stercorousia. The sequence continues at coordinate 5,390 of CATLEG010000065.1, forward strand.
AGGAACGCTAACCAAAGGTACATTCACAGTAAAAAAGATTTGTCCGCAAAACAGTTTTACTGAAGACGAAATATTAAAATTTGCCGCAAATGCAGAAAAATATTCTGACCATCCAATTGCTTTATCCATAAAAAAAGCTTACCAAAACCCTAATCTTAATGCTGAAAATATTGAAGAAATTGCCGGTAAAGGAATAAAGGCAAGTGTTGAAAATTCTAAAATCCTTGTCGGCAATTCAGATTTGATGGAAAATTTTCATATAAAATATACAAAACATGATAACGCATCTGTTTATATTGCAATAAATGGAAAATTTGCAGGTTATATAATAATCTCTGACGAATTGAAAGAAGATACTGCAGCTGCAATTTCAGCATTAAAAAAATATAAAATTATTATGTTAACCGGTGATAACAAAAAATTTGCTGATTATATCGGAAAACAGGCCGGGATATCGGAAATTTATTCCAATCTGCTTCCTCATCAAAAAGTTGAAAAAATTGAAGAACTTATTGATGAGAATAGAGACAGCGTAATTTTTGTCGGTGACGGAATTAATGATGCGCCGGTTTTGACACGTGCAGATGTCGGAATTGCAATGGGAAATTTGGATGCCGCATTAGAAGCTAGTGATATTGTTATTATGGATAATAAACCTTCTAAAGTTGCTAAAGCTATTACTCTTTCACAAAAAACCATGAAAATTGTAAAAGAAAATATCATTCTCACATTGATGATTAAGTTTTTATTTTTAGTACTTGGCAGCTTTGGAATAATTACTATGTGGGGAGCAGTATTTGCAGATGTTGGCGTAACCTTGCTTGCCATTGCAAATTCATTAAGAACAATTATTAATAAAAAAATTTTTTATGATAAACTAATTCTATGGACAGAAAAATTGTAACTACTAACAGAAAAGCATTTCATGATTTTACAATTCTTGAAAAATATATCGCAGGAATTGTCTTAACGGGAACTGAAATTAAATCAATCCGAAAAAATGCGATTAATCTTAAAGACAGTTTTTGCAAAATAGAAGACAATGAAATTTTTCTGTATAAATGTCATATTTCACCTTATGAACAAGGGAACAGGTTTAACCACGATGCAGAACGTGTTCGCAAACTTCTCTTAACGAAAAAAGAGATTTTAAAAATGCAAAACAAAGTAAAGCAGGACAGCTATACCATTGTCCCACTGGAAGTTTTTTTATCGCATGGATTTGCTAAAATAGAGATTGGACTTGCCAAAGGTAAAAAATTACACGATAAACGTGAAGATATTGCCCGCAAAGATCAAAAACGCGAAATAGACAGAGCATCTAAAATCAGGTATTAATAATGAAAGTTGTTATATTAGGCAAAGGTGAAATGTTATCCAACCTTATAGAAGGTGCTTTAGCCGCGAATTGTCAAGTTGCAGGAGTATTTAGATATGAAAGAACTATTACGCATCCTTTTTTATTAGGTTTAAAAGATTTTTTTAAAAGTTCACCCGAAGTTACTCTTATAAAAAAATATAAATTAAATGAAATTAAATGCAAATCAGCAAATTCAAAAAACTTTAAACAAGAAATATTAAAACTTAATGCTGATGTAATTTTAGTCGGAACGTGGCATGAAAAATTAAAAAAAGAAATTATTAATCTACCCGTTATTGCATCGGTAAATGTTCATCCGTCACTTTTACCGGAATACAGAGGACCAAACCCTTATTTACAAACAATTTTACATAGAGAAAAATTCTCGGGAATTACATTTCATTTAATGGATGAAAATTTTGATACAGGCGCAATTTTAGCTCAAAAAAGGATTGATATTTTACCAAATGATACTTCAAAAGAATTAAAAGAACGAACTATTTTTCAGGCAAGATTAATGTGTTCAGATGTTTTAAATAAACTTCAAAGCGGTCTGATCGTACCTGTAAATCAAAACGAAAAGGAGGCGACATATTACAAAAATATTAAACCTGAAGATATGATGCTTGATTTTAATCGAGAATCTGCTGAACAAATTCATGCAAGAATTCGGTCATTTCACCCATGGCTTCCATGTTATGTAACTTATAGAAATAAATTTTTTATCCCGAATCCATATAAATTAGAAATTATAGATGAAACTCAAACAAAAAAATTTATTCAAAAAAAACAAAATATTGGAGAAGTTATCAATATTAATTATAAATCGCGTTCAATAACTGTTTTATGTAAAGACGGCAAATCTTTAAAAATGAGCGATGTTAAATTATATGGTTTTCTAAATAAATTTTTTAAATAATAAACTAAAATAAGCTGGATTAAATCCAGCTTATTTAACTTTTTTGAGAACCTTGAACATAAGTTCTGAAACTCGGTTCAAAATAGGTCTTTCACAGTCGCTTGCATCTGTGCCTATTTTTAAAGCTGTCCTTTGCAATTTACCTTTAAATACTTCTGCAAATTTTGTTAACAGGTTCAAATTCATAACCACCGACAACTTCTTTGCCAACATCTACCGGCAGGGCTACGTGCGTAAAACTTACACCAACATCTTCTAAGTTTTACCAATATCTACCGGCAGGGCTACGTGCGTAGCACCTCCCTAGGAGTTGGAAACGAAATTTTTAGAACGAGTTAATTTAACTTTTCCATATTGTTCTATTTTAGCTTCATATAAATGATTATAATATTTTTTTGTATCTTTTGCTCTATATTGTGAATTCAACTTTTTCATTTCTGCGATTTTAATTTCAGCTTTATCTATCGTATTTATAATTTCTTTAATTTCAAACATTCGTGTACCATCAGCATTACGTTTTTTAAGCATATAATTTATAAATTTTTTATTACTGCTATTAATTCTTAAATATAATGCCAGAACATCTTTTTTAGAAGAACTAATTTTAACTTTACCAACTGCTTTGTCTACTTGTCGGGTTTCAGCAACAGATTTAAAAATCTCAGCAAGCATGCTTAGTCGCATTTTCGTAGCATTGGCACTATAAGCATTTTCCTGTTTTTTAAATGTCTTTTTAGCTAGTTTTTTAGATACTAAATTTATTACATCTTCTTTAACAATTTCTTTTGAAGATTTTGGCTTATATTCTATAAGTCTTTCAGGGTTTAAATATACAGGCGGATTTAATTTAACATTAGGTTTAGCTTCCTCAAAAGTTTTCTTAGAACTTCCTAAATTGTCTTTTAAAATTCTAAAGGAATTAATCACTCGTTTTTTTAATATCGAAAATTTTGAAGTTTTTTTCATATAACCATATTCTATATCCAGATTTCTCTTTCTTAAAGAGTTTTCAGTTTCAAAAAAAGGATTTTTTATTTCGCTTGAAAGTACGGCAAATCTATTTTCACCTCTAACTTTTGATAAAATATTAATTACATTAGGAGAATATATATCAAGTTTTCGTGTAGATATACATTCTAACATTTCATTTAATTCTTTCAAAGTAACTGAATATTTAATTTGTGATATAGATTTTTTTACAAAACGTTTTGCATGTTTATCATTATCCAATTTATTAAAAAGTTTATTTAATTCGGTAATATTTTCATTAATTTTAGTATTTTCAGAATTATGATATTTACTTGAAAAAACATCAATAATATGTAAACGTAAATTAATGTTTTTAGAATTTGCTGATTTTAACATATTCAAAATTTCTTTATCATTACCGTTTACAAGCATCTCTTTTGAAAGTTGGAAAAAACTTGAAATAGAATTAGACAATTTTGCTGCCTGTTTTGTATAAATTTTGCCAAAAACGGCTTTGTTTAAAATTGATGTTTCTGCAAATGGGAATTCTCTTTTATGTTTTTCTCTTAACAATATTTTGTCATACACTTTATTATCAAACATCTTTTTATTATACAACATATCAAGATGCACTACAGTATTGCCATTTGTTTTGTTATAAATCAAATAAGATTTTATTTTTTTAAAATTATTAATATATTTACTGCTTAACGGTGATTCTAAAATTTCTGCCATAATTTCCGGACGTAAATTGTCTTTCACAACAATTTCACTTACTTTATTTACAAAATTTAGACGTTTCTTACTTCCATCAATATTTTTAAAAATTCTATGCAAAAGTGATAAAGAAGCATCATATTTAGAAACAATATTTAAATGTGTTAATGTCGGATTGTTAACCATATCTGTAATACGTTTTACATATTCAATATTTTCTTTTTCCGATTTATAATAATTATTTCTGTTATAAAGTTCAAACAGCTTTTCTTTAAACAACATTTTCATTTCAGCTTTTTTAGAGAAATGTTTTTTAAAATTTTGCGGGATTTTTATTGATCCTTCGAAAGATATTTGCGAATTCTTTTTTACTATAGAATTTTTATAAATATTTGATACATTAATAATTTTATCCATTTTTACACCTCATAATATTTAAAAATCGTAAAAAAAAAATTTGCGCATTAATTAAAAAGAAATGAGACTTATGGTCTCATTTCTTTATATAAATTTACATTTTTAGAGGCATAAGTCTCTTTTATTATTCTTCGATTTCTTCCTCAACAGTTTCTTCTGATTGAATATCTTCTTCATCATAAGCTTGTTGATTCATTTCTTCTTCAATTTCTTGTTGAAGTTCATCCGGTTCTTCAACATCTTCAGTTTCTTCCGGTTCTTCATAATTTTGGAAGCTGGCTGCTTCGACTTTTTCCATTTGAGAAACTGATTTTATATCGATTTTCCAGTTAGTTAATTTATGAGCAAGTCTGACATTTTGTCCTTCTCTGCCGATTGCAAGTGAAAGCTGGTCATCAGGAACAACAACCATTGCATCGTGTGCATATTCATCATTAGCTAAAATATCAACAGAAACAACTCTTGCCGGAGACAAAGCGTTAACAATATATTCTACCGGATCTTCTGAATATCTAACGATATCAATTTTTTCATTTTTCAATTCAGAAACAATAGTTTGAATTCTGCTTCCGCGAGGTCCGATACAAGCGCCAACAGAGTCGACTTCAGGGTCATTTGACCAAACAGCGATTTTTGTTCTGTAACCAGCTTCACGAGAAATTGATTTAATTTCGACAATTCCGTCTTCAATTTCAGGAACTTCAAGTTCAAACAATTCGCGAACGATTTCAGCATGCGCATGAGAAACAATTACTTGCGGCAATCTTGTAGTTTCTTTTACGTTTAGAACAAAAACTCTGATTCTGTTACCTGGTTTGTAATATTCACCGGGGATTTGTTCTTTTTGAGGCATAATTGCATCAGTTTTACCGATATTAACTATTACATTTCTATTTTCAACACGTTGAATAATACCAGTTGTCAAAGTTCCTTTTTTATCAAGGAATTCGTTAAGAACGAGATTTCTTTCAGCTTCTCGGATACGTTGAGTAATAACTTGTTTAGCAGATTGCGCGGCAATACGTCCAAATTGTTCAGGAGTAACTTCAATTTTAATTTCGTCACCTGCTTCAACGTCTTCTGCAATTTCTTGCGCTTCAGCCAATGTAATTTGTAAATCAGGATCTTCAACTTCATCAACAACAAGTTTTGTACTGAATACACCGATTTCTCCTGATTGTTCATCCAAAATTGCTTCAATATTGGTAACTTCTTTTGGTAATTTCATATGTTTTTTGTAAGCTGCAACCATAGCATCACATAATGAAGCAATCAAAACTTCTTTAGAAATGCCTCTTTCTCTTTCAAGCTCTTCACAAGCTTCGAATAACGCTGTTCCAATTTTAATCATGTTTGTTTATCCTTTCGTTAATCTATGTATAATTTTGCATTTTGAATTTTTTCTCTTGGTATACTTAATTCTACTCCATCATCAAAACGAAAAAAGGTTAACCCTTCATTTTGATCATAGTCAATAATTTCACCTTTAAAAATTTTTTCAGTTTCACCTTCCAATGGTTCTTTTAATTTTAAACTTATACGACGACCTTTAAAGTATATAAATTCTTTATCAGACTTAAACTTGCGTTCCAATCCGGGGGAAGAAACTTCCAAATAATATTTAACAGGGATAAGTTCATCAAGAAAATCTGATAAACTTCTTGTAACTTTTTCGCAATCATCAAGAGTAACATCTTTTTCTTTAGAATAAAGATAGATTCTAAGAAACCAGCGATGATTTTCCTTAACGAATTCGATTTCGATAGGAATATACCCGAAACGCATGGCCGTATTTTCGATTAGCGGTGTAATCTTTTGAATAATATCATGCCTGTTAATTTCTTGTTTCATAAAAACCTTTCTACCAGATTCTTCGCTTCGCTCGGAATGACCGACACTTGTCATCCTGAGTGAAACGAAGGATCTCATAATATTGTATAATATAAATCAATCCATTTTGGATTAGAACTTTCTATTAAATTATTTTTATATTCTCTTTTCTTTCCTTTCAAAAATTTTTC
>CATLEG010000066.1 GCA_949915775.1 uncultured Candidatus Melainabacteria bacterium
AAAAACTCCATTAGAAAAAATCAGAAACATTGGTATTGCCGCTCACATCGACGCAGGTAAAACCACTACTACTGAACGTATTTTGTTTTACACAGGTAAAACCCACAAAATCGGTGAAACTCACGATGGTGCAGCTGTAACTGACTTTATGGAACAAGAAAAAGAACGTGGTATCACAATCCAATCAGCTGCTGTTACTGCTGAATGGAAAGGACACCAAATTAACATTATTGACACCCCGGGCCACGTTGACTTCACAATCGAAGTTGAACGTTCTTTACGTGTATTAGACGGTGTTGTTGCAGTATTCTGCGCAGTTGGCGGTGTTCAATCTCAATCAGAAACTGTTTGGAGACAAGCTAACAGATACGAAGTTCCTCGCATGGTATTCGTAAACAAAATGGACAGAACAGGTGCAGATTTTTATAGAGTTGTTGACCAAATCAAAACAAGATTAGGCGCTAACGCTGTTCCTATTCAGCTTCCTATTGGTGCTGAAGACAAATTCACCGGCTTAGTTGATTTGATGACAATGAAAGCTGAAATCTATACAAACGATTTAGGTACTGATATTAAAGAAGAAGATATTCCTGCTGAATTAGCTGAAAAAGCTAAAGAATACAGAGAAGCTATGGTTGAAGCTATCGCATCTGAAGATGACGCTTTGATGGAAAAATTCTTTGAAGATCCTGAATCAATCACTGTTGATGAATTAAGAACTGCTTTAAGAAAAGCTGTTTGCGAAAACAAAATCGTTCCGGTTTGCTGCGGTACAGCATTCAAAAACAAAGGTGTTCAATTACTATTAAACAACGTAGTTTATTACATGCCATCACCAGTTGATGTAAAAGCTATCGAAGGTGAACTTGAAGACGGTACAAAAACAGAAAGACATTCTTCTGATTCAGAACCATTTTCAGCTCTTGCATTCAAAGTTATGACTGACCCTTACGTAGGTCGTTTAACTTTCTTAAGAGTATATTCTGGTGTAATCACTTCAGGTTCTTATGTTCTTAACGCTACAAATGGCAAAAAAGAACGTATCGCTCGTTTGGTTCGTATGTATGCTGACCAAAGACAAGAAGAACAAGAAGTTTACGCAGGCGACATCTGTGCAGCAGTTGGTTTGAAAGATACAACAACAGGTGACACTTTGTGTGATGAAAAAGCTCCTATCATATTAGAAAGAATGAGCTTCCCAGAACCGGTTATCTCTGTTGCTATTGAGCCAAAAACAAAAGCTGACCAGGATAAAATGGGCATTGCTCTTCAAAAATTGGCTGAAGAAGATCCTTCATTCAGAGTTAAATCTGATACTGAAACTGGTCAAACAATCATTTCAGGTATGGGTGAACTTCACCTTGACATCATTGTTGACCGTATGTTAAGAGAATTCAAAGTTGAAGCTAACATCGGTAAACCTCAAGTAGCTTATCGTGAAACAATCCGCGGAAACGCAGACCAAGATTCTAAATTCATCCGTCAATCAGGTGGTAAAGGTCAATACGGTCACGTTAAAGTTAGAATTTCACCTGCTGAAGAAAATGCAGGATTTGTATTCGAAAACAAAATCGTTGGTGGTGCTGTTCCTCGTGAATACATCGAACCTGCAAGAAAAGGTATGGAAGAAGCTCTTGAAGGCGGTATCTTAGCTGGATTCCCAATGATTGACGTTAAAGTTGAACTTTATGATGGATCTTATCACGAAGTCGACTCTTCAGAAATGGCGTTCAAAATTGCGGGTTCTATGGCAATCAAAGAAGGCTGCCGCAAAGCTCAACCATGTATTCTTGAACCAATGATGAAAGTTGAAATCGAAATTCCTGATGAATTCACTGGTACAATTATTGGTGATATTTCAAGAAGACGCGGACGTATTGAAGGTCAAGAACCTCAAGGCAACACAGGAAACGTAATCGTTAGATCTATGGTTCCTCTTGCAAATATGTTCGGTTACGCAACAGACTTGAGATCAAACACTCAAGGACGCGGAACATTCTCAATGGAATTTGACCATTATGAACAAGTTCCTGCTAACGTTGAAAAAGAAATTATCGAAAAGTCTGGAGCTAAAGCATAAGAAATGTCATTGCAAGCGACAGAATGAAGCGTCGCAATCTCATAACATAAAAAGACCCTCTAATGAGGGTCTTTTTTTATTATTTAATTTTTTCAAAACTTATTTTTAATTCATTCAATTTGTCAATAACTTTTTTCGGAACATTTGGTAAATCAATATGTTTTGTTCCAAATACTCCAGGAAGTTTATGTTTTTGAGTTAATCCCAATACTTCGTTATAAAGATATGGTCTTTGTTCAAAATTATTTCCGGCTTGTTTTCTTGAAATTCTTATCGAATAAGGCTTCGCACCTGAAAAAGAAGGGGCAATTTGTGTAATCATGATATTCTCCAATTTGTGTACATTATTATAATACCTGAGAATATTTTTTTTTGCTATTAATTATGAAAATATTTTAAAAGAAGCTTCAACATTTTTATCAATTACTGATTTTACAGACTCATATTCTGTTTGTAATGCAGTATGTTCAGTATCAAGTTTTTTCAATTGCAAATCCAATTTATTATCTTTATTTTCTAAATCTGCCATATCCTGATTATATTTAGATTCAGCTCTTGCAATTGCTCTTTCATCCTTAACTTCTTGAATACAGTTATCTTCTGAAATTGTTGTAGATTTGAAAGCTTTATCTGTAGTTGAATAGTATTCCAATCTCAAAGAACCATCTCGTAATGCTGCTTCAAAAGTGTAATTATCTTGAAGAGGATTCTTTTTAACATTACCTTTTGTACCTGTTCCTTCAGAAGTATATAAATGATTTTCATCAATTTCAGCAGGAGTATTTGTATAAGTGAAATACCCGCTTGATTGAATTTTATTGAAGATATTTTTATAATATTTTATATCATTATTATTTGTTGCATCATTTGCGCTTTTATAATTTCCGAAATCATATTTGGCATTAAAATCAACCCCATTCTCACCGGTGCCCAATCTTAAATAAGCTTCTGTAATCGCCATTGCATAATCATACAAATCGCGTGATTCTTGAGATGTACCTTCATAATTAATTGGTTCATAAATTATATTACCATCTTTATCTGTTTCATATACAGGCTTTTCTAAGTCATCAACCATGACAGGTTTTTTCTCAAATTGCGGTTCATTATCTTTTACAACTTGCTTGCCTTCTTCGTCCAATACCGGTACTTCTTCAAAAACTTCATTACCCGCCTCATCTTTTAACTGTTTTTGCTCATATACAATATTACCATTTTCATCGGTTTTACACTTTTTAAATCCTGCATAACCGTCTCCAATAGCATAATCTTTTGTTTCAGGATTGATAGTTTCCGACCAACTAAAACCGAGATCATGTTCAGGCATAAATAAAGTAATACCAACTGTTTCAAAATATCTATCCCAGGCTTCATGAATTTGCTTTTCGGCATTTTCATGCTCTGCTTTTTTACCCTCAGGGTTGTTATCTTTATCATATGGCTTATTATTTTTATAAGTCTTTTGAATATTAATATCTGCTTGAGAATAACCTAATTCAGCCAAAAACTGGTTATAATTACCACGACTTTTTTCATAAGCTTTAGCAATTTGATTAGTAACCAGGATTTTACCTTTTGTGTCTGTAACAATATATTGTCTTGTACTTGTTGCCATTTGCATACCAGTCATAAGGTTATATGAAATATCTTCATAGTTAGCCTGTGCACCGTTAAAACCTGTCAATACGGTCAATTTAGTAGCATCAAGTGCTTCATTATATTCATTAGTAATTTGCTGAGTTTGATCAGCAAGTCTTTGTTTAGAATATGAGACACTTTGACCTGAATTTTCATTATCAGTCAATCGAGCTGTTATGCTTAATAATCTTGCTTGTGATGCTGCCATTCCCATGATTGGATTTCCTTTCAAATAGTTCCTTTGTTCATGTCTACGGCACTTTTTACTAAAATCTTTAACACATGACAGCATTTGTTAACATTTTGTAATAAATAGAATACCCCTCTTAGGAATGGAAACAAACTCCCTTCCCCGATGGGGGAAGGTTAGGATGGGGGCTTTTATGTTATAGTTATTATATGGATACAAAATATTTGAAAGCCAGAGAATTAAGAAAAAACTTAACTCAACAGGAAAGAAAGTTATGGAATTTATTGAAAAACAAACAATTTCATAACTTATCCTTTAGGCGTCAACATCCTATCGGTGATTATATAGTTGATTTTATATGTCGTTCTCAAAAATTGATTATAGAATTGGATGGAGGACAACACAATATTGATGAAAATATTAAGTATGATAAAAAAAGAACAAAATTTTTAGAAAGTTTAGGGTTTAAAGTTATCAGATTTTGGAATAATGATATTGACAACAATATTGAGGGAGTAATAAAATTTATAGAGGAAAATATAAATTAGCCCTCACCCTAACCCTCTCCCATAGGAGAGGGTTAAAAGTTAGGTTTACTTCACAGCTTCATCACATTCGTCACAAATTCCGTCAGAATTAAGTTTTCTGTATTTCCAACAACGTTCGCACTTTTCGCCTTGGGCTTTTGTAACCCAAACAGTGTAACCGTCTTCTGTATATTCATTTAATACATTTTCAGGTTTTTCAGAAGTTACATAAGCCTGTGATGTGATAAATATATTGCAAAGTTCATCTTCGTTTGCTTTTAAGACAGAATCGTCAGAGTTTACATAAACTGCAACTTCTAATGAACTTCCGACTTGTTTTTCTGCTCTCAAAGGTTCGATTGCGCGTGTAACAACTTCACGAGCTTTCAAAATTTTTGCAAAATCTTCTTCCAATTGAGCATTTGTCCATTCAGGTCTTGCTACAGGCCAACTTGATAGAAGAATACTTTCAAGTCCGCTACGCTGACATTCAGGAACGCTCATCCAAATATCTTCTGCCTGGTGAGGCATAACAGGAACAAGCATTCTGACTAATGTCTGCAGAATTTCAAACAATACGGTTTGACAAGCTCTGCGTGACAAAGATTTTTTGCCCGCTGTATACAATCTATCTTTTACAATATCAAGATAGAATGAACTTAAATCAACAGCTGCAAAGTTTTGCAATTGTTGGAAGTATTTGTAGAATTCATAATTGTCGAATGCTTCTGTAACACTTTCAATTAATGTGTTCAATTTATGCAATGCGAATTTGTCAATTGCTTTTAAATCTTTGTATTCAACATAATCGGTACTCGGATCAAAATCGAACAAGTTTCCAAGCAAGAAACGAGATGTATTTCTTGTTTTCTTAAAGATTTCGGCAAGCTGTTTAATAATATTATTACCGATTTTTGTATCGTTTCTGTAATCTACAGATGCTGCCCAAAGTCTTAAAATATCAGCACCGTATGTTTTAATAATTTCATCAGGTCTGATATAGTTTCCTAAAGATTTTGACATTTTTCTGCCATCTTCGCCGAATACAAAACCATGTGTAAGAACTGATTTGTAAGGAGCTATTTCCTGAGTCGCGATTGAAGTTAACAATGAAGACTGGAACCATCCTCTATGCTGGTCAGAACCTTCCAAATACATTTCAACAGGAGTTGTGCCTAATTCCTCAGAGCGTTTGTTAACAACTGCACGCCAAGTAATACCTGAATCAAACCAAACATCCATAATGTCGTTTTCTTTTGTTATATGAACGCCGCCACACTTCGGACATTTAAAACCTGGTGGCAACAATTCCTCTGCAGAGTGTTTAACCCAAGCGTCAGAACCTATTTTACCCTCCGGACATGGTGTTGAACCATTTTTTCCAGTTATTTTGCCTGTTCCTTCAAAGATTTTAGCAACATTTTCGATAGTTTCATCAGTTACGATAACTTCTCCGCAATCGTCGCAGTAGAATACAGGGATAGGAACTCCCCATGCTCGTTGACGGGAAATACACCAGTCTGTACGTCCGGCAACCATATTAGAAATTCTTGCTTCACCGCTTGATGGAATCCATTTTACATTTTTGATTGCCTCAAGAGTTTTATCTCTGAATTTATCTACCTTAACGAACCATTGAGGTGTAGCGCGGTAGATTACAGGGTTTTTACATCTCCAGCAATGCGGATAACTGTGATTGATATCTTGTTGTTTTAACAATGCACCGCATTTTTGAAGTTTTTCGATGACAATTGAATTTCCTTTATAATAAGGAATACCAACTAAATCAGGATCATTGACAGCTTCTGTCCAAACACCTTTGCTGTCTAACGGTGAAAATACTTCAATACCGTATCTGCATCCGACTTCATAGTCCTCAAGACCATGCCCCGGAGCTGTATGAACAGAACCTGTACCTGCATCCAATGTGACGTGTTCACCAAGGATAATCGGAGATTTTCTGTCAACTAACGGATGTTTTGTATTCAAAAGTTCCAAATCCTGCCCAATGCAAGAACCAAGAACTTTGATATCACTTTCCGACCATTCAACATCTGCCAAGAATGAACCTAACAATTCCTGAGCTACAACATAAACATCACCATCTTTTTCAAACCAAGTATATTCAAATTTCGGGTGCATACTGATTGCCATATTAGAAGGAATTGTCCAAGGAGTTGTTGTCCAAATTACAGCGTATAGAGGGCAAGAAGGCAAGAAGGCAAGCTTGTTACGTAATTTAACACTGCTTTCTTCATCAAACTTAAATCTTACATAAATAGAAGTTGATGTATGATCTGCATATTCAACCTCAGCTTCTGCAAGCGCGGTTTCGCAAGATGCGCACCAGTAAACAGGTTTTAATCCCTTCTCTATGTAACCTTTTTTGAACATATCACCGAAAACTCGAACCTGCTCAGCTTCAAATTCAGGATTGATAGTTAAATAAGGATGTTCCCAATCGCCTAAAACTCCTAAACGTTTAAATTCGCTTTCTTGTCCTTTTAAATTCTTATGAGCAAATTCGCGGCATTTTTGTCTTAATTCATACGGTGTTAAAGCGCTTCTGCCGCCTTTAATATTTTTTACAACTGCATTTTCAATGGGCAGCCCATGTCCATCATAACCTGGAACGTATGGAGTATAATAGCCTGCTTGAGCTTTGTATTTTAAAAGAATATCTTTAAGAATTTTGTTCAACGCAGTTCCAACATGAATTTTTTCGGAACTCAAGTACGGAGGCCCGTCATGAAGAATAAATTTATTAGCTTTATCACGTTGATTGATAATTTTATTGTAAATATCATGTTCTGCCCAGAACTTTTGGATTTCAAGCTCTCTTACAGTAGCATTTGCTCTCATAGCAAGAGTAGTTTGAGGCAGATTTAAAGTTTCTTTGTATTCTTTTTTTGTTGATGTTTCGCTCATTATTTTTATCCTTTATATTTTAAGTTGTTAGGTCGCTAAGTCTTTAAGACGTTAAGTTCATATCGTTTAACAGTATATTAAATTACATCTTATTTGTAAAGAACTTATCGTTTCAACGTTTTAGCGTCTTAACGACAATTATTTATTTACAAATTCCTTCATTTTCTCATAATCAAATACTCGTTCCCAGCGCGCAATTACAACTGTTGCAACGCAGTTACCGATTAAATTTACCGTAGTTCTTCCCATATCAAGAATTTGATCAATACCTAAAAGTATTGCAACCCCTAAAATAGGAATATTAAAACTAGCCAGAGTTCCTGCCAATACAATCAAAGACACTCTCGGAACTCCTGCGATACCTTTACTTGTAAGCATTAATGCCAACATTATAATCAATTGTTGATTTAAGTCAAGACTTATACCAACAATTTGTGACGAGAATATTACAGCCATTGCAAGATATAATGTACTACCATCAAGATTAAATGTGTATCCTGTAGGCATTACAAACCCTACAATATTTTTTGGAACCCCAAAACTTTCCATTATTTCCATAGCTTTCGGGAATGCTGCTTCTGAACTTGCCGTTGTAAAAGCAAGCAAAGCCGGTTCTTGTAAAGCTCTGATAAGACTTCTAAATGAAATTTTTACTATTTTACATGCGATAAGAAGTACCAACAACACAAACACAGCAAGCGCTGTATATAATGCCCCGATTATTTTAAAATAGCTTTTTAATACAGATAATCCATTTGCTCCAATTGTTGATGCAATTGCTCCAAAAATACCCAATGGTGCAAAATACATTACGTACTCTGTAAATTTAAACATTATCTGAGATACAGAGTTTAATATATCAACAACGGGCTGAGCTTTTTTACCAACAGCAACTATTGCAAGCGCAAAGAATATCGAAAATACAACGATTTGCAATAAATTTCCCTGTGCCATTGAATCAATTATACTTGTAGGGAAAATACTTGTAACCATTTCACTGATTGATGTATGAGCCTGAGCGCCTGCCATCAATCCCGCCTCCTGCATATGAATAGCATGAGGAGTATTACCTGTAACAAAACCTACACCAGGCTTGAAAATATTTGCCATTGTAAGACCGATTATAAGGGCAAGTGTTGTTACAATTTCAAAATATATGATAGTTTTAAGTCCGATTTTACCTAATCTTTTGGCATCCCCATGACCTGAAATCCCTACAACAAGTGTTGCAAATAATAACGGTGCAATAATCATTTTTACCATTCTCAAAAATATAACGGCAAAAGGTTTCATTTTAACCGCGAAATCAGGGGCAAAATGTCCTACTATAACACCTAAAATTAATGCTATAAAAATCAGGGCTGTTAATTTTGAATGTTTCAATTTGGTACCTCATGGGCAATTATACCATAAACATGTGTACTTGTACATATAACATTTTGTAAAGTTTTGACTTATGAAATAAATATCATTTAATTCAAAATTCTTTTCAAGATTCATTTTTTTTATAAAAAAATATATTCTATTGGCTATGTATCAACGTATGAGCATTTATTGGGATAAATTTCTTAGTATAAATATAAGGAGAAGTTTATGGCGACACTACAATATAAAAAAATGTCATTAGAAGAACTTGTAGTGCTATCCCAGCAAGATGATTTTAAAGCGCTGGAAGAGCTTATTAGACGTGAGCAAAAAAATGTTTACGCTGCTTTTTCTTATCTTAATCCAAAAAGCGGAAATATTGCGGATTTAACTCAAGAAGCTTTACTTCGAGTTGCTAAAAATATACAAAACCTTAAAAATCCAAAATTATTTAAAAGCTGGTTAAATCAAATTGTTACGAATCTTTTTTATGATGAGCTTAGAAAATCCCAAAGAAAAGTTGATACAATTTCACTTGATGATGAAACTCCTGACACTCCGCCTATTAAATTTATGTTAACAGATAAAAAATGTAAACCTCCGGAAAAATGTGTGTCAGCTGAATTAGAAAAATTTATAAAAAATGCTATAAACGCACTTCCTGAACAATTCAGAATTGCAATTGTTTTGAGAGAATTTCAAGGATTAAGTTACGAAGAAATTGCCAAGGCTACTCATTCCAGTATTGGAACAGTAAAATCAAGAATCGCACGTGCACGCGGGAAGTTGCAAGAAGATTTAAAAGCTTATATATAAGGAGAAATTTTATGCAGCACAATTTATCATGTGAACAAGTTATTGCATTACTGCCATTTTTTGTAGAAGAAAAATTAACTGACAAACTTGCAAAATACGTAAATGAACATCTTGAAAACTGTCCTGAATGTATGGAAAAATATTTACAAATGAAAAATATGTTAAATAAGCTAATCGACACGCATAATATAGAAATAGAAAATCCTTATGTTACAAAACAATATGAAAATTTTAAAACAAATTTATCTGCATATATAGATAATGAACTTGACGATTTAGAAAATATAAAAATTAAAAAAATTGCGATATCAAATCCGCTAGCCAGACAGGATTTAGAAAATATTTATACTTTTAAAAAATTACTTCATTCTTCTTTTGAAAAAACTAAAAACGATATGAAAACAGATTATTCAAAAGTGATAATTTCAAACCTTCGACAGGACAACAAAGAAATTGATCCGTTTTTTAAATTATCTGCATTATTTTTTGCTATTTTATCAATAATTATTGGCGGAATAATTGGATTTTTATATTTTTAAAGATGAAGAATATTTCATAGCAGCTAATTTTTGATACTGATCAATTGTTATTCCTTTCGGAGAAACAAATTGTGAATTGTTATATTTATGCATTTTTACCAGAGTTTGTTTTTGTCTTTTGGAAGCATATTTATTACGTAAAACCGGAGTAATAATATTACAAGATATTATTGAGCCAATTGTACTTGCTACAACATCAATACCATTTTTAAACGGTTTATAGCCATCAGGAACTTTTGATAACTTTCCTATATTAAAATCAAGATTCCCAATTTTATTTAAATCTTCTTTTGAAAGAGCATTTTTAATATTTTTTGTTGTCAATTTTCCGGTAGAAACAAGTTTTGAGGCTAGACTTTTAAAAGAACTGGTCACAAGATAAAATGATAGAATATTAATTCCAGCATCAGCCATTTCTTGTGGAATTAAAAAACTTTTCTGTTCTGGAGATATTTTATCGTTAAAAACGACAGCACTAATTTGTGCAAGAGAGGATAAAATCCAGCCTAATACACCGGTATGGACAAGCATTTTACCAGGATTTTCACCGTAGTTTTTATAAAGCGAAGTTTTAAATGAGGAAAATAATTCACAAGGTGTCTTCATGATTTATTCTCCTGTTTGCTTATAATATGGTTTGTCAAAAATCTTGTTAATGGGGCATCAATCAAAAAATTTGTAAACATCATAACAACGAGTGCTACAATAGTACCCATTGCATTTCTGTATTGAGCAAAAGCTTCTGTATTATTATTTTTTAAACCTTTTGGGGTGAAGATTGATTTATATTTTGGCATACCGGCTTTTGGTATCTGAGAAAAAGCTTTTATACCTTTTATACATCCATATCGGATTAAAAAGCCTGTAGTTGTACCTGCAATAATTTTAGAAATAGTTCTGGCAACAGAAACTTTTCTGGTTTTTTCATCGACATCTTTGTTATGTGCATCAATCAGCGGCTGGGTAATAATAGCAGTCAATCCCAATGCAAGTCTTTGTTTATCGGATGAAAAATTTTTACCTATATAATTTATTCCTCTGGTGATTTTCTCGTTAGCATATTCAGCGTTTGGTAATATATCCAAACCCTTTTGTTTGATACTGCGACAGGCTTTTTTTACACCTTGATAAGCAGATGATTTTGTAATATATGAACTGATTGACACCATATTTCTACCCAAATCAATAAAGATTATAAAGCCTGTAAATTGCTTAAAAAAAGTATAATATTACAAAAACTTTACATTTTTTGCATATATAATATTATTGCAAAAAAAATAAAAATCAAGATGTTATTTAGGGGACTTATATACAAGTTTACACTAAAATCACTTATATACGTCATGCTGAACTTGTTTCAGGGTCTCATAATTAGGAGATGCTGAAACCACTCCAAGAGGACCCATTTTCCACAAAATCAATAGATTTTGGGAAAAGGAGGCAAGTTCAGCA
>CATLEG010000067.1 GCA_949915775.1 uncultured Candidatus Melainabacteria bacterium
GATGCAATACCTGCACTTTTAAAATCGAAGCTGCAAGTGGCATAATTGACTGAACATTGGCAACTGAATACTGCCAGATATTGAATTTTCAAGGTGCATAGCTAAAATCTATGTGCGAAGTTTGAGTAAGAAATCATAACAAAAAAGCAACTACTAAGAAGAAATATCCTTAATAGTTGCACTAGATACATTGTTGGTTATTGCTGACAGCCTTTTTATAGCTAATTTTACCTATTACAAGAATTCCTACCATAAAAGCTGCCGTCACAGAAACAACCTGTAACAATCTATAAAATTTTAGTATACAGAAAAGAATTGACAAAAACAAAATCTTTATAATCGAACAATCTAATTTTTTACCAAATTTAACAATTTCTTCTCGTTCCATCTTCCTATTAATATCTTGTACTGGTGCTAATATCCTGATTAAAAACAGAGAGATACATTCGATTGCTAGGGAATATAATGCTCCAATATAAAAATACTTTACGATAGACAATAAAATAAATAAGGATAAACAGGAACACAACAAACAACTTAAATATGTCCTTAAATGCAAACCGCCTGCATATGAACGAAGCGCAATAAATACCCAGAAAAAAACGATTGCCTCCACTACCATACCACAGGCGATTGCAATTAAAATACTTATAACTGTGTTCAGGCATACCTCCATCCCTATTTGAAAACCGAATTCATAAATACATCTTTTTTCTTCTGTAATCACATTCTTCCGTATCAAATGTTCTGTCAAAATACACGCTAACTTTTCCATTATTATTTTTCTCTTAATTTTTTCACATCATCTGGCATTTTAGGTTGATGAAAAATATAAAAACAAATCCGCTGCACTGAACCACCTGCAAATGCCAAAGCAAAATTTGACATCACTCCACCTAATTTTTCCATCAAATAATCTTTAAATTTTCCCATGAATATCTACCTCCTTTTTCTTTAAATTATATATCACACCAAACAGAAAAATACTTATATGTAAAAAATAAGAGTTTAAATGTAATTTTTACCTATTGCATATAAAAGAATCTGAACTTTGAAAATCCCATTCTTTGATGAAATTTCCAATAAACCGTTATACTTTTTTACCGCTTTTTCCACTGAATTTAATCCTATCCCATGATTCACCGCATCTTTTTTTGTGGTAATGTACTGTCCTTTTTTATCCTGCACTATCGTTCCCACAAATGGATTTGTAATGCTAAAAATCAAATTATTTTTTCTATATATAAGTCCTATGTTAATTATTTTGGGACGCATATCATCTATTATACTTACAGCTTCAATAGAATTATCCAAACAATTCCCTAAAATTATACAAATATCAGCATCATTAAAATCCATATCATATGGAATCTCAATATGAGTCTTCATCTCTATTCCAATTTGCTGCATTTTCATAAATTTGTAATTAAGCAATGCATCAACAACAATATTTCCACTATTAATTGGAGAATTTATCTGAAAATAACTTTTTCCCATTAAGAGATCATTGATATATTTTCTAGCATAATCAAGCTCATCTCTATCCATATATTCTTTGATACAAATTAAATGATTTTCAATATCATGCTTTATATTCCTGATGTTATGGTTGGACTCTTCACGTTCTTGTATTTGGTTTTTACATAATTCAATTTGTTTATTGAAAATTATTTGCTGCTTTTGGGTTTCCATTCTCTCAGACAAGTTTTCATATATATGAAGAATCAAAAAATTAGTTGCTAAAATAAATGCAGATGAAATCATAGCAAATATAGGCGAATTCTTATTTTCAGTTTTATAGCATAAAGAAAAAATTGTGTTTAAAACAAATATATTCCCCACTGAAATAAAAAATAACACACACCAATATTTAAACGGTATATCCCTTTTAAGCCTGGAATAGTTTGACGCTTTTAATCCAATTAGAATCATTAACAAAATAATTTTTGATACAAATGATCCCAGCACCTTTATCTGATCTATTTTAAGCCCTATAAAAAAAAATGCATAACCTACAATCGTTTCAGTAATCATTCCCATCAGATTAACGATCAATATCCAAATCAACCTTTTTCTTATACTTCCAAAATACAATATCAGACATAAGCACAAGCTACATACTATATCCAAAAGCAACCTCAATATAGGAATACCAATATAAGTTGTTCCAATAATTTCTATTATGTAAAACATCACCCATGCCATAATAGAAATAAAATAAGGCACATCTCTCTTATGAAAGAATATGCCCATTGATTCCTGTATTATTGCAAAAAACAAACATGATGAGATAAGATAAAAAAGAAAATCATTCATCCAAAAATTCTCCTCTCATTAAATTGCTAAATTTAGCCCTAATCATTTTTTGGCGTTCCTCACTAATTTGAAGCTCTGTTCCATCCAACAAAACTACTTTTGAAAATGTAATTTCTTTTATAAATCTGTAATTAACCAGATAAGATTGATGTATCCGTAAAAAAGGAATTTTCCCATTTTCTAATTGCTTTTCCAAAAGATTAAGTTTCCCATAAAATTTTCCTGCACTATCTTTCGTCCTTATAGTAATCACCCTACCAGAGCTTTCAAAAAATATAATATTTTTGGTTTGCACTTTATGTGGAACCTTTTTAAATTTATATTCAAAATAAGCATCATTTTGGACAATTCTCTCATATGCTTTTTGAAAATAACACTCAAATATTCCTGTATCTACTGGTTTCTTTATAAATCGAAACGGCTCAACCTCGAATAACTCAATAAAATATGTTTCATAGCTGGAAATATATATTATAATAACTTCTGAATCAGTTTGCCTGATTCTTTTTGCAACATCTATGCCATTAAGCTTAACCATCTCAATATCAAGATAGAGTATTTCAAAATTGTGCCCATTCTTTATATCTTCCCATAATTCAATTCCATCCGAATACACTTCAACAGACATATCAATCATTTGATTTTTAGAAATATTAAAAAGTATAGATTCAATTTTAGTTGCAAATACCAGATCGTCATCACAAATTGCTATATTTACCAAGTTATCCTCCTTCTTATTGTACCTCCCTCAAACGATTAAGTATCATTAGAACCGTTTTCCTATTATCCGCATTCAGTTCTTTGTATAATGAAACAATTTCATAAAATTCATCTATCTCTTTGTTTATTTGAAGCTGCCCTTCAAAGCTTCTTTTGGTTTCAGATAAGCATAGCAGATAATCCGTAGTAACCTTGAAATGTTTTGCAATATTAACAATCAAATCTAATGGTGGTATGCATTTTTCATTTTCTACCCTGCTAATTGTCTGCTGTGAGGAAGCCACAAAATCTGCAAGTGCAGCTTGTCCCATGCCATGTTCTTCACGCAATTGTTTAATACGAGTATGCAAAATACCACTCCAATCTAATAAATTTTATATATCCATTTTACGCACAATCATCTATTGCTGTACTCATATTTTATATATTAAAAAATCCATTTTATATATATTTTTAAAACAATAAAAAAGAGAATACATCATATCAGAAAGTTATTCCAGACATTTTGTACTCTCATTTTATCAACTAACTTTGCGAAGATACTCACCCAAAAATACTGCTATTGTAACATCTATTACCATCTTAAAATAAAATTTTCACAGATTCATACTTTAAATATAGGTTTTTCTGCTCTATAAACTTCATATATTCCTCATAAGATATTTCCTTCAAGAAATTTATTAACTTCTTTTTGTCCTTTACCAAATTGTAAGAATTATATGATAAACATGAATAATAATTTAGATTTTGTCTCAATTCTTCTTCAGCAGGTATTTCGTTATTTTCAATTATTTTTAAAAATACTTTTTGTATTTCATAAAATCTTTCTCTATTTAGTATTTCTTCTAACATTTCAAAAAATATATAACTGTTTCTTTTCAATTTATTTGCCAAATCACATTTCATTATGGTAATTATATAGTAAATCTGATCAGTTCCCAAAAAAAACGGCTCATATCTTACCTTGCCATTAAAATTTCTGGTAATCCATTCGCAAATTTGAACCATAAATATTTCTCCCAATATAATTTCTATAAGTGTATTTTTAAATTCATTTTTTAAAATGATTTTAAAATTTACATTCGGCTCACCATGTACTTCAAAATGTATTTTAAAATTCGTATCAGAATTATTTATATATTTGTTATTAAATCCAAATTCATCTGTACAAAATCGCATATATTCTTTACCAGATATTTTAAAAATATCATTGTTTCTATTATATACATAACAACATAAATTACTGTCGGTATATATGTTATCTAAAAAAAATAACACATCCCTTATTTCAATCGCATTTACCTGATCTACCTCCCCTATTGGCAAATGAAACTTTCCACTCTTTAACACGTTTAATAAGTTATCTAATCTTTGGTTTTTTTTCTCAAAAAAAATGATTTCTCTTATAATCTCTTCTTTTGTATCCTCAAAAATTTTATTATCCAGACATTCATCTTTTATTTTACAGATAACATCCTTAAATTCATGAAATGACATAATTGCCTCTTCCATCTCGCATACATACCAATAATAACAAGTATAACAAAAATTTGTTACACCATGTATTTTTATATCAGAAAAAAAATTGCTGACATTAGAACTATGGATCAAAAAATGTTCTATAAAATGCGCCAAACCATGCTTCCCTTTTAAATCATCATTTCCTCCAGATTTAACAATACACTGACAAACAATTGGCATTTGCTCATTTGTATCCACTACATTTACTATTTTCTCAGATTGTGATTGAATCAATTCTCTATCCTCCTATTACAAATTTTCTATTTTGCCGCTCCCATAAAGTTAGGGCTATCATTCCTAACACAGAAAAAACAATGATTGCTGCCACACACGTTGTAAAGACCATACTGTTTATGCTTTCTCCTCCAACCCTGTATAAATCATTTTCCAGATAATAATGATGAAATTTTGTCATACGATATGGCATAAAATTAAAAAAATAATGATTTGTAATGTATATATTCATCTGATCCCCAACAAGCAAAAAAATCCAAAAAAAACACAAGACTGCTGAACATGCCATAGTTTTTTTTATCAAAATACAGACGATTAATGTGAATGATATTGCAACAAACAATGCGAAATATCCTATCGTAAAATTCCAGAAAAATTGCTGTATATAGGAAATAGGATATACAGAAAAAAACATTCTCTCCTCACCTTGAATAAAGAAATTTCCACCCTCAGATCCAAAATCCAGTAATTTAATGAAAACATATTCTGCCATGCCGTATAGATATAGCAGAGTTCCGGCTCCAAACGCTATAAAAATCCGTGCAAAATCTAATTGCCTTCTTCCCCATTTTGCCGCAAAAATGAACTCGTTCATTTTTACTTTCGCATCCTCTCCAAACAATGGAATAAACATCATTGATATTCCTAATAACAATAATGGAACAAACTTCTCCATCCCTCGGTTTATGCTGCTCCAGCCTTCGGCATACCCAATCATGATAGCATTCACCTGACTGGCTTTTTCAACAAGAAGATCTATTTCTTTCTTGTTATATGATACTGTACTGCTCTCTACCAAATTCCGACGAATATGGGATATTCTTCTTTCGTAGAAATTTTTTGCCTCCTTTGCTGTTAATTCACCTATTTGTTTACTATAATTAGCTTCTACAAGATTTTGCACCTTAAGATAATTCAGGCTTTCTTCTGTAAGAAAATCCTTTTTTTCCCCAAGTAATATACTTTCTACCGGAATCATTTCTTTCTTCTGTCTGGCATCCTTTAAAACATCCCTGCCGTCTATCAGGTTTCCATCAGCATCCACATAAGTGTATGTGCTTTTTTCCTTTTTGTCATCATAGACTGTAAATATTAGAATGACCATACTAAATAATATCCATATCTGCAACGGAAGAACCCGTTTCCACTCTGCGCTGATTATGCTTCTCATCTTCTACCCCCTATATGATACCTTTTTGCAGAACTTCTGATAGATACTTCAAAAACAGTTATATATAACAGCGCCAAAACAAAAGTAATACAAATACAGGGAACCAGGATTTCCCCAATAAACATCCCGTCCTTTGCAACAAAATTATTACCAAAACAAACTGGATTAAATATCTTTTTCATACCATAAGACGGATAAAAACGACATAAGGCATACAGGATTGCTAAGGCTGCGATAATTCCAGCTTTTCCACTTCCAGTCACCGCTGACAGCATCATCACTAGATTTGCGATCACAATACACCCAATCAACCCTCCCAAAAACTGCAAGATTGCTCCTCCTCCAACTGTAATATTATAGATACAATCATACCAGAATACCTGTGCAGATGCATTCCATCCATGTAAGGATGCGATGCCCCCATGTTCCAACATTAAAACTGCTACAAAAATGAGATAAGCTGTGACAGCAAAAAGATTTCCTGAAATACATTTTGCCTTAAAATCTTTTTTCCTTCCATTTTTACTGGAAAGTGTCAGCTCATCTACCCCATATTCACTGCCTTTCGCATAAATCCCTGCCAATGAAAAAACCAGCACAACTAAAAAATATGGAAACTGTATCTCATACCAACTCAGCATATTGGCAATTCCCTGATAATATTCGACTGTAAACGGCGTTCTTACCTTTTCAATTTTGTCCTCCAATATGGAAATCTGATGAGCAGAATATGGAAATAATCCGCCATATTCATTTGCCATTAGCTTATCTTCTTTCATTGATTCTTTATACTGGTCATAAAAGCTTCTTTCTGAAGAAAGGAACTCATAACCTAACCCAATTTTATCATTTCCATTTGTCATATACGGTCCATAATAGGCATAATTTACGCAATAATTTGGAAACATGTATTTTGTCATGCCTCCGGTTCCCAAGAAACCTCTATGCTCACCGTTTATATCCAGATACCTTTTCTCAGAACTAGAATCATAATCTTCCACCAGACCTTCCAAATACTGCTGATCCATAACGCCTTCCACGTCTTTCGATATTTCTTTTAACAAACGGAAGGCTTTCAAACCCTCCCATACTTCTCCATTTCCGTCCAGGGTCCGCCATTGCAGATTTAAATATATGAAAGTATGCAGCGTAGAAAAAACAAGGAAAGCAATCAGTGCGCTTATTGATACCTTATTCCAAAGCTTACGATACTCAAATTTTATTAATCCCATATACTCACTCCTTATAATCTTTTCCATCTCCAACTACTTTCCATTCACTCCCCTTTCCTTCACGCACCAGAATCAAATAGTTCCATTCTCCATCTACCCCTGCGTACTCTGCTACAAAAATATTGTCATCCTCATACCCATCTGCGACTCCCTTTTCCTCATTTCCATATAACTCATATACTCTTGGATCTATACACCAATATACCTTTTCAATTCCATAAGTATCTTTCAGATACTTAAGTGCCGCCTCAAATGCCTCTGTTTTTTCCCGTGTGTCAAAAAGAGAACTCATATATTCATATCCTGAAAAATCTATATCATAATCATCTTCATTCGGCTCCACTACCATGACAGTTCCATCTGGCATTTTTTCATTGCTTTTTTCTCTTTCTTCCCTATATCTCAATAAACTTTCATCCAATGTCTCTGTTTCTTTCTGATGGCTTTGTACTTCGTTTTCCTTTTCCTTGGTATGCTCATTCTCCTTCTTATTTGTTTCAAAAATCTGCTCTTTATCTGATACTTTATCCTCTCTTGCGCCGCCTGCCATCTTATTCTGACATCCGCTTAATAACATTGTGATAAATAAACTTACAATTATTAATTTCTTTCTGGTTCTCATATTTTCTCCTTTCTGCCAACGGTTAAAGCCAAAGGCTTTCATAGTAATCTTCCAAAGTTGGCTCTTGCTCTCTGTTTTCTTCTGTTTGAAATCTTTCCCCAATATACCGAACTGTCATATTGTTTCCATTCTGCTTCACATGGATAACCTTGCGCTCTTTTTGAATCTGTTGATACTCTTCCTGCGTTAGAACCGCCTCCCATACTTTTCCCTGATTACTCATGATCAGATCTTCTACTTTTCCTGATTCTAAAATTTTTCCTTTGTTCATAACAATCAATTCTTTTGCAACAGCCTCAATATCTGACACAATATGTGTAGATAACAAAACTATTTTTTTTCTTGATAAATTGCTGATAAAATTAGAAAAATTTAACCGTTCACTTGGGTCTAAACCTGCAGTTGGTTCATCTAATATCAAAATATCAGGATTATTCAAAATTGCCTGTGCAATACCAATCCGTCTTTTCATTCCTCCAGAATATGTCCTGATTTTTTTATGAGATACATCTGATAAATTCACAATCTCCAATACATCAGAAATTTTTAATTTCAATTCCTGTTTCTTCATTCCCTTCAATGCCCCCATATATTCCAAAAAATCTATTGCATTGAAACCAGAATAAATGTTATAATCCTGCGGCATATATCCAATCATTCCTCTATACTCTTCTCCTATAGAAAAAATATCTTTCCCATTGAAGAAAACTTTTCCATTGCTTGGAAAATCTATTGTCGCTAAAATTCTCATCAATGTGCTCTTCCCCGCCCCATTTTTTCCAATCAATCCATAGATACCTTCGTGCATAGAAAAATTGATATCGTGCAAAACCTTATGTTTTCCATACACTCTGCTTAGTCCTTCTATTTTTAGCTCCATAATCTTTCTCCTATTCATGACCGTCAGATAATACAATCGCGTAACCTTCTGCTGCTAAACATTTATTCCGAAAATTAATCATATCCCTTTTTTCCATGATTATATTTTCGTTCTCCTGATAGGCAAATACCAATTCTATTTCGCTATTTGCCTTTCGCGCTTCTGGCATTTTCTCTGTTTCTGTGTCCCCTATTTTCCGCACGTCTTTTTGTATATCACTTTCTATATCTTCCTTCTTTTTTTGTTCCTGAATATTTGATGGGGGAAGCCTTTTTTCTCCCATATTCTCCATATACTCCACCTGGACAGTAATCCCAATACAGATCATGGAACTCATCAGAGCGACCATAACAATTCCCCAATGATTCTCCTTTTCCTCATTCATGGCAGACATAATCCGCCTTCTCAAATTTTCCTTACCGCTGAAAAACTTTATACTTGATATTGTTTCTGTTTCTGAGCAATTACCACTGGCAATTCGCAACAACATCCTGGCATATTTTAACCGTTCTACTTTCCCAGTACCTTTTAAGACAGCTTCGTCGCAAGATGTTTCACACAGACTTTTTATTTCTCTTGTCATCCAATACGCAAAGGGATGATACCAATAAACCGCTGAAAACAGGAATAACAGCATTTTATAACAAATATCCATTCTTTTTATATGCATCAATTCATGTGAAACAATATCATCAAATTCTTCCTCCGAATAGGTTTCAGAAGGAAGCAGGATCGCCGGATGAAAAAAATGAATCGCCATTGGTGTGTGGATACAGGAACATAATTTAAATTTAATCTGACGTGATATTCCATATCTCTTCTTAATGATTTCAAAACGCTCTTCTATTTCATGGCATTCAAAATCCTGTTCCCACCTGTTTATCATTTTCTCAAATCGAATATGCCTGATGAGCGACAACATCAAAAACAAAAGAAAACCAAATATCCATATTCCAATCCACAGCCATTCTATTACGCCCTGACCACAAACTCCATGACCATAATATGGCAACGCCTGACTCTTTTCTTCTGAAAGCTGCATGAAAACAACCATCTGAAAGCGTATCGGCAGAAGAAATCCTGCAAGCGGTAGCAGCCACATATAATACTTGCATTTCTCCCGGCAATTCTTCAGCACAAATCGACTGACACTCCATAAACAGGGCACGAACCACAGTAAAGTAATTGAATTTCGCAATACAAATTCCAAAAATTCATGCATCCTCATCTTCTCCAATCCATTTCCGAAATTCTTCTGCTTCCTCTTTTGTAATTTTTTTCCCATCATATAAGGTACTCATCAAGCTAAATAATGAATTGTGATGATATGTCTTAAAAAATAAATTTGTTTCAAATTCTAAATACTCTTTTTCATCTATAATTGGATAATACCATCTGTCCCTTCCCTTTTTCTCTGAGCGGATAAATCCTTTCTCTGTTAAACGATTCAAATAGGAGATCAATGTTGGCATCTTCCATTTTTTCTCCTCTCCTACCGCTTCCATAATTATTCCCGTATTGACTGGCGGCTTATTTCTCCATATCACACTCATTACAACATATTCCATATCTGATAATCTTTTTAAACCTTTCAATCTATTTCCCTCCATCTATATTAGACATCTGTCTTTCTTATTATACATTTGTCTAATATGGATGTCAAGGTTATATCATTTCTTTTTGGGCATGATACAAATCTTTATATGTATGGCAACTTTCCAAAAGTTGTTTATGTGTACCAACAGCTTCTACTTCACCTGATTTTAATACAATAATTTCATTCACTTTCTTTATATTTAAAAATCTGTGGGTAATAATTATGGATAATTTCCCATTAGATGACTTCATTACATTACTCAGTATCTTATTTTCTGTCCTAGAATCCAATGCAGCTGAGGGTTCATCAAAAATAACCAAATTTCCATCCCGTATGTTAGCCCGCGCTATAGCTAATCTCTGCCATTGACCAATTGAAATATCGATACTATCTTTCCACCCTCTTGTTAATTTTTCATCATACTTATTTGATAATGATTCAATGAATTCATCGGCATTTGATGTCCTGGCAGCTTTTTTGATCTTTGCCTGATTATTTATATACTTGATATTTCCTATTGCTATATTCTCACTAACTGTAAATGGATATTTTACAAAGTCTTGAAACACTGCACTTATTTTTTTCCAGTATTCATTTATATCATACTTCTCAATTTCTTGATTATTTAATAAGATTTTTCCCTTTTGTGGACAGTAAAGTCTCAATATTAACTTAATTAATGTAGACTTTCCTCCACCGTTATAACCTACAATTGCATATGATTTATTAATGCAAAATTCCAAGTTTATTCCTTTTAAAATAAAGTCTCCGTCTTCCTTATATTTGAACCAGACATTTTCAAACCTAATTGTTTCTATTTCAAAATTTTTTATCGTATTCTT
>CATLEG010000068.1 GCA_949915775.1 uncultured Candidatus Melainabacteria bacterium
GCAGTTTTTCGTCATGCTGAACTTGTTTCAGCATCTCAATTTGTCATTCTGAGGTGCCAAAGGCACTCTCCCATCAGGTGTTGGTATAATTTTAAAGCGTCATTACGAGTAGCGAAGAATCTCAAACCAGCCCCCTCCCTAGCCCTCCCCCAAGGAGAGGGAACATTACTATATCCCCTCTACCTCTGGGAGAGGGTAGAATTTCAATGCGAGTTTTTACGAGCATTAGAAATTCGGGTGAGGGTGCTACGCACGTAGCCCTGTCGGTAAATATTTGTGGAAACTTAAAAGATATTAGTGCAAGTGCTATGCATGTAATTAAAGTATATAAATGAATAAATGAAAGGATAAAAACTATGAAAAAGTTATTAAAAAAAATGTTTACAAATTTTGTTATGAGCGAAAAATCTCAGACCACCCCCCTCATCCGACACTTCGTGTCACCTTCTCCCACCATTGGGGAGAAGGAAATATTATGTGCGAAGCACACTGTAACGAACTTATCGACCTATCGTCTTAACGTCTTAAAGACTGATAATACCCCTACCCTCTCCCGAATTTGTAAGTTCGCATATAGCTCACTAACAAATTCAACCCTCTCACAAAGAGAGAGGGTAAAATATGGGTTCACTTTAGCAGAGGTTTTTTCACCCTGCCGGAAGGTTAAATTAAACTTTGGGTTTACTCTAGCAGAAGTTCTAATCACCCTCGGCATAATCGGGATTGTGGCGGCGTTGGTTATTCCTAATATAGTAACTAAATACCAAAAACATGTAACTGTAAGTCATTTAAAAAAAGCCTATTCTATAGTTAGTCAAGCTCTTGTTTCTTCACAAGCTGAAAATGGTGATATGGTTGAATGGGGTTTAGATAATGCGGGTGATTTTATGGCAGGTGGAATTAATAACTCTGCAGCAGCTTCTGCTGCTATAACCAATACTTATGTTAATAAGTATTTTGTACCTTATCTAAATGTTGCAGATAATTGTGGTCTAAAATGTAATAGACAAAAAAATATAAAGCGTTATCGATTGAATGGTCAACAATGGTTATGGTACGATATATATTATGTAGTTTATCTTAAAGATGGTATGATTATTGCATTTTTATTTGATAATGTAAATGGGCTTATGAATACAATACATACGTATGTTGATATTAATGGTGATCAAAAGCCAAATATTAGTGGACGAGATATTTTTACCTTTAATTTTAACTCAAGTACAAACAAGGTTAACTTTGCAGGCTCTGAGTTTAATAGAAGCCAATTATTAGCTGATTGGAGGTCTTGCTGTAATAAAAATGCCGGAGATTATTCCGGTGATTATTGCGGAGCACTTATACAGCTTGACGGCTGGAAAATTAAAGAGGACTATCCCTGGTAAGAGCTATAGATTTTTCTTTCTATATTTAATAACTCTATAATTTTATTATAATCATCTTCCAGCACTAGTTTTGACCGTAATTGTTTGGCGTTTTCAAATCCTGCAAGATAATAAGGGTAGAATTTGCGCATAAATTTTATTGCAACCCCTTCGCTGCGAAGTTTTATTTCTTCATCTAAATGCCATTTGAGCATTTGAATACGTTCTTCAAGAGGCGGAACATCTAATTTCTCACCGGTTTTTAGGTAATGTTCAATTCTTCCGATAAGTGTCGGATCGCCGATTGCTCCTCGACCTACTGCAACACCGTCCGCTCCGGATTGTTCCAAACATTCGATAGCATCTTCAATATTCAATATATCTCCGTTTGCAAAAACCGGAATATCTACATTTTCTTTTAATGCTCGAATTTTTGCCCAATCGGCATGACCTGAGTACATTTGAGAACGTGTTCGTCCATGAATCGTTATAAATTCGGCACCTGCTTTTTGCATTTGCTGGCCGAATTCAACATAATTCATCTCGTCAATGGTATAGCCAAGCCTAAATTTTACGCTAACCGGCTTATCTGTTCCATCTTTTACCGCTTTTACTAAATCCACTGCAAGTTCAGGTGTCCTCATTAAAGCGCATCCGTCTTGTCCTCCGACTACTTTTTTTACAGGACATCCCATATTTATATCAATCATATCGGCAAATCCGTTTAGAAATTCGGCTGCTTGACGCATCATGTGAGGTTTATGCCCGCTGATTTGATATGAAATAGGTGAATGATTTTCGTCTCGTTTAAGAATTTCTGTACCGCTTACAAGCTTTTTACCCTCACCCGAATTCAAACAGCTCGCAAGCTCGCTGTGAATTCTACTCTCTCCCAAAGGACGAGGGGACTTTATCCCGCGGCCATTAAGTGTTTGAGCCAGGTATTCTGAACTTATCATTTCGGTTGTTAAGAGTGCGCCGGATGAGTGTTTTCTGACCAGACTTCTCAAAACATAATCAGTTATACCTGCCATTGGAGCAAGTGATACTTTACTTTTTATCAAATGCTGTACTTTATTTGACATATGGTGCTAACTCTTTTATTCTATCGTCTGCATATTGTTTGAAATCATCGTCTTCAGAATATGTTGCCGCAAAAGCTTTGTAATATGACAGTGCATTTTTATATTGTTCCAACATATCGAAATCAACACCAATTAAATAATTTACGATTATTAAATCAGGATTATATGTAATTGCATTTTTATAATCTTTAATAGCTTCGTTATATTTTTTTTGCGTATCGTAAATCATTCCTCTGTAATAAAGCGCATATGCTTCTTTTGGGTTAGATGCAAGTATATTATTTATTATATTCAAACTCTCATCATATTTTTCGCTGTCAAAAAGTGTAATTGCTTTTTCAAGTTGTTCTGAATTTATTTGTGAGGCAATATTTTCAAGAAGTTCTTTTGCTTGTTTATTTGTTTTATTTAAAGCAAGTGATTTTTGTGCATAAATTTTTGCATTTTCAACATCTTGCTTGTCTGCATAAAGAGCTGCGATATAATATGCAATATCAGAATTGGTTGGTGAAAGTTCAAGCGCTTTTTTATAATAAACAATTGCATTATCTATATCATCCATATTCTGATAAGCGGATGCAACTCCAAGCATTGTATCTGATGTTGCCGGAGTAATTTTTAAATATTCTTCAATCGCATTTTTGTAATCTTTATTATTGTAATAATTTGCCGCAATCTCTAATTTTTCATCAGTTGATTGTGAATTTATAGATTTAAGTGCATCTGTTACTTGAGAGTTGTTAGGAAATTTCGAATTTGCAGTATTTAAAGTTGCCAGAGCTGCTTCGTAATTTTTATCCTGACTTTGCGCAACAGCGAGGTTTACATAAACTTCAGAATTTGATGGTTCCAGACTTATAACTTCGTTGTAAAGGGCTATAGAATCTTTTAAATTATTTTGTTTATGCAAATCTAAAGCATAATCATATAATACATTTGCCGCATTTTGCGGATTGTTTTTCTTTATATAATCGGCAAATTGCAATGGTGTCATAGAAGTTTTTACCATATTAACAATTTCATTTTGAGCAATTTCGTTATTAGGTTCTTTTTCAAGCACTTTTTTAAATAGTTCCTGTGCTTTTTTAGTTTCACCCATCGCAGAAAGTGTTTGAGCTTTATATATATTTGCCTGAACGTTATCCGGATACAAAATTAATACAGAATCATAAGCGGTAATTGCTGTTTTATAATCACCTTTTTGCTGATATAAGGTTCCGACATTTAATCTTGTATTAACATTAGAAGGGTCTAAATATTCAGCTTTTGAATAATATCTTAAAGCTTCGTCGTAATTGCCCTCTTTTTGCATAATTGCACCTAGGTTTGCGGTAACCGAGGCATCATTTGGTGATTGCTCTAATTTACGTTTATATATTCTTTCCAGAGAATATAAAACATCTTTATTATCAGTGGTTTTTGCTAAAATATAATTATACTCTTCTACAGCATTATCTTCCTGTCCTAGTTTGTCAAGCATTTTTGCGTAAGAAAGTCTTAAGTCAATATCATTAGGAGCAACAGAAACTGCTTTTTTATAGAATTCAGCCGCTTTTTGATCATTGCCGAGAAGTTTCATAATATCACCTGTTTGTTGAAAACTTTCTTTAATTAAACTTGTATCAGATAAAGCTTGATTGAATTCATAAGCCGCAGCCGCAAAATTCCCTTCTGCTCTTAATTGTTTTGCTGTATTGAATCTGTTTCGCGCAGAAGTATCAAATTTTATTGCCTGTAAACATTTATTGAGATTGGAAGATACTTGAACAATTGCTTGAGATGAATTTTTAACCTGATTAGCGTTAGGATAATATACAAGATAAAACATCGCTGAACGATAATCATCCGCCGCTTTTTTATAATCCTTTTCTGTATTTGCATAATACATTCCGCGTGCAAGAAAAGAATTTACCAGACCTATTCTTGCCGAATTGTCAAGATAATTAATTCTTAACGCACTTTTAAATTCAGTAATTGCCCCCGAATACTGATAATTAGTAAGATATTGCTGAGCCAAATCAAAATGTTCTTTAAACCCTGCAAAACAAGGTAAACTTATAATTCCCGCGCATATAAAACCAAAAAATATTTTTTTCATATAATATATCCCTCTCGGCAACAATTTTAATATAATTATTGTTACACGAACATAGACATATTACTATAATTTGTTACAAAAAATATTTAATTTTCAAATTCGGTTTTTGAAACGAAATTGATAGCATCATCAAATAACATTTGCAATGGTAAAGTTAGATTGAATTCAATAAATTCGCCATTGTCGATTTGCAGAAAAATAGATGTAGTACAGTCTGTCATAATATACTCCCATTAAGATACATTATTTATTACGGAAAATTTATTGAAAAACTTTAATCAAAGATTTTATTAAAATTATGTAAATCTGCTAATAT
Source organism: uncultured Candidatus Melainabacteria bacterium (assembly GCA_949915775.1). GTDB lineage: Bacteria > Cyanobacteriota > Vampirovibrionia > Gastranaerophilales > Gastranaerophilaceae > Stercorousia. The sequence goes on from CATLEG010000068.1 coordinate 4,864, forward strand.
GAAGACTTTTAGCCTTATTTTTGAATTTTAACATATTGTTACAATAAAAAGTTTTCAGATATAATGCATATTTTAGGATTTTGTGATATTATAAATCTTGTAATAGAAAAAATAGGAGATAGAACAATAGCTGCCAACGATAATAGAAACAATCGCAACAATAATAAAAATCAAGCGATTATGAACGAAAGAATTCGCGCAAAAGAAGTAAGATTAATTGATCAAGATGGTCAAAATCATGGAGTAGTCGCAACATCAAAAGCTTTACAAATGGCATACGATGCAGATTTAGATTTAGTTTTAATTAACCCGAATCAAGAACCGCCGGTAGCTAAAATCCTAAATTACGGTAAGTATAAATATGAGCTTGAAAAACGAGCTAAAGAAGCGAAGAAAAAACAACATACTGTAGATGTTAAAGAAATAAAAATTCGTTATAAAATTGATACGCATGACTATCAAGTTAGAATTAAAAGCATTGAAAAGTTTATTGCTCAGGGTAATAAAGTAAAAATTGTTGTAATGATGAGAGGTCGTGAAATGCAGCATTCAAATCTTGCATTCGATCTTGCAAATAAGTTTTTGAAAGATATGGAGAACATGCCTGTAGTAATTGAGAAGAAACCTCAGCTTGAAGGCCGTAATGTAACATTGTATATAGCTCCACAGGCTTCTTAAAAAAAGTTCTTGACTGTAAAATTTCAGTCAGTATAATAGGAAATGTGGCAATTATATATTTAAATCCATTTACTCCAAAGAATTATAATTGCCTCGAAAAATTAAATAAGCCGCGTTAGCTCAGTTGGTAGAGCAAGGGACTGAAAATCCCTGTGTCCTTGGTTCGATTCCGAGACGCGGCATATTTTTATAAGGTAGTAAAGACAAGGGTTTCAAGCCCTTGTTTTTTATTGCAATATTTTTCAGATTTTAAAAATTGTGGTTATTTTGTGGTTAAAATTTCAAAAAAATACAATAAATAAAATTAGTATAAATGTATGAATATACCACACCCCTCATGCGCGTAAACATATTTTTTACGCATATAAGGGCTACGGTCTTTACTAAGTGCTATTTTTAAAATCACAATGGGGGGCTATATGCTTGTTAGTCCTACGACAATGCTTTATATTAAAAAGAAAATGCCTGTTAGGTATATTTATACCAAACAGACAATAAAACAAGTTTAAAAGGTTAAATAAAGGGGCTAAATAATTTAATATTGTATAAACTAAATAGCTATTTTAGTATATTTTCCTCTATAACTTTCACCCTCAAAACGCATATTATAGCCACACATATTTTTTAATCTATCAATAATTGCTTTGTATTCAGGTATTTTACTTAATTTTGCTATTATTTCAGGGTTACAAGTTACTGAGGTTACAATTTTATTATCCATTAGTGTATCGATTATTCTAAAAGCAAATTCAAGTCTTTTATCTGTGTATTTTTCACGCCCTATATCGTCAAGTACAACATAATCAAAACAAGTTAATGTTTTAAATAATTGGTTTGTGCTAATTTGAGTATTAAAACTACAACTATCAATAAATATATCTAGTAATGCGCTAAAGTGCGTTAATAAGCAAATATAACCCCTGTTTGATAATTCATTACAAATACATGCTTGCAAGGTTGTTTTACCGGTACCAACATTACCAATCATAAAAATACCAGTTGATGTTTTTCTTTTAAAATCTTGCGCATACTTTTGGCAAGATTTAACATTTTTATTGCAATCGCTCAATTTATCAAAAGTTTTTTGTTGATAATAAGGGGATATTAAAGGGCTATTTAACTGTTCTTTTATGATTTCAGCTTTTTGACGAGCTTTTTCTATGCGTTCTTGCTCTTTTTTTATTTCTTCTTGACGTTGGCGTTCAATTTCTTCACATTCACATTGCGCAACCCATACTTTAAATGTATGCCCGCAAGCGCCATATTCTTTTTGCTCATAAGGTTTACCGCAAATTGTGCATTTTCTTATTTCTGTCATTTTGTTATCCTTTCTTAATTAAAAATATCATCTAAACTCCAACATTCATTTGTTTCAGAATTTATATTTTTATTTTCTGAAAATTTAGTTGGATTTTGTCTTTTGTACTTCCAATAAGATAATAAGCGCTCATAGTGTAAATTAGGCAATTCTGTTGTAAATTTCTTTTCTTTTCCTATTTCAATATTCTTACCTAAAGTTTCTATAAGGTTATCAAGTGTTTTTTTGTCTAATATAAATGCTAATAACTTGCCATATTGTGCCTGAGTTAAACCAACATTGCAATATTCACCATAAAAATTATGTAAAATTTCTTTTTCTGATGATGTAGTTATTATATTAGTATTTAATTCTTTATCATTCTTTTCATTATTATCATTATTGTTTGTTGTTATCCGTTTGTTATTGGTTTGTTGTTCGTTTGTTACTTGATTGTTATTTAGTATGTTATTTGCTTGGTATAAATGCCAATTATTTATTGTTATAAGTGTATATTGGCTTGTTGATTTGCATGTTATTTCGCCTGTTGATTTTAAGCGATTAAGTGCAGTTCTTACTTGCTGATTTGTTAATTTAAGGCTATCAGCGAGTTTAGAGATACTTGTAATAAAACTACCTGCGCAAATAGTGATACCCTGCCACTTATTTTCTTTATGATTTGCAGATAAAAGACAATGTAAAAATAAGCGTGTAACATTAGCAGACTTATACCATTCCCAATTAATAGTTTGTCTATAAAGTTTAATATACCCCTCAGACATTATAAACACCTCATTTCATAGTTGTTTATAATAATTTTCTGTGATATTATTGGAGTATAGAATTTCTTTAAGGCGCTTGAAATAAGCGCTTTCTTTTTGTTTATCATTCTACCCCCTTACGCAATCCTGTTTTTGTTTGTTTCTTCAACCCACTTAAAAAATTCTGAGGTTTTAATATAAATGCGTTTACCTACACGCCTTACAACTTTATTAAAGCCGTTTGTATCTTCATAAAATACCAATTGCCTTAATGCACCTACTGTTGGATAATCATAATAATCATTCCATTTGCTTAATGGTATGAGTTCCATATTTTTTTGTACTTCTTGCATAAAAATCCCCTTTCTTGTTGTATTTATTTGTACAATTCAAGAATATAAGATTTTTTATTGAATTTATATAAGTAAAAAATACCTATATTTAAAAATCTATGCCTTTTAATAATTTTCTAAGGGTTTTATAAGGATTATTCAGTTTTTTAATTGGTAATTGTTTTTTATTACCCTTATCATCTGTATAAGTGCTATTTTTAAAAGTTCCAACTATTTCAGCATTATCATTACAATTACTTAGCATAAAATTACAAAATGGGGTTATTTGTACTTTGTATAAAATCTGCTCAAGATGTTTATCTAGTGTTCTTGGTGAAATACATAATTTTTCTGTTATTTCAGTTTTTGTAAGGTTATAAAAGATATAAAACATTATTTTTCGTTCAGATTGAGTTAATTGTATTTCGCTAAATAAGTTATTTAACCTGTTTTTGGTTTCATCTGATTTTTTTAGTAAGTAAAAAGCATTTAAGATTTTATCAATTTCATCTATACGCCATTGATATAACATTATCACATCTTTATCAGTTAAATTACTAACTATTTCAATCATTTCCGCTTTCATCTCAGAAATAGTATTTATGTAATTTTTGGTTAAACTGTTTAATTTTAACTTATATTGTGCGCTATTGTTCATTTTATTTACCTTTTAAGCGTTCATGCCTGCGGGCTTCGCCACTTTATTTACACCTACTAAATTCTTGGTAATTACTAACCATATCTACCCCCCCCCTAGATATGGTTAGTATTTCACTATCGTGAAATTATCACATTCAACGCGTTAGCGTACTGGCATGAGGGGTTATTATTCTAATTCATTGTCTTTTGCGTAATTAAGTGAGTAAATATCATTTGCGCGTGCATAACTAAATTCTTGTAATACGCCTATTTTATTCATTATTCTATCAAATTCATCACGCATAAAATCAACTTTTGTATCATCATTAAATGCCGTTTGTTTTTTCCATTCTAAATATTCATCATGTACATCACCAATTGCACTTATAAAAATTTGTAACTCTTCTGAAAGTGCCATATTTCTTGATAAAATATTACAATAATCTAATTTAATGTCTTTTAATCCAGTAGTCATAATTTACCCCTTTTTAACCTCTTTAAAAATAATATCAGTAGTATCTTGTAACAATTTTGCAGTATGTTTTTGCGTTAAATGAGAATAGCGTTTAACCATTTGCATTGTTTTATGCCCTGTAATTTGTGCAATATCTAACAGACTACCACCATTCATTGCAATATAACTTGCTACGGTATGGCGTAAATCGTGAAAACGGCAATTTTTTATTTCTGCGATCTCAATACATTTATAAAATCTTACACGCATATCAATTAACTTTTTACCGTCTTTTGTTGTAAATAGGTAGTTGCTTTTAATATTTCTAACTTTCTGAAATTGTTTTAACTCATTATAAACAGTTTCAGACATTGGCACACCTCTATTCTCGCCATTTTTTGTATTCATAAAATAAAATTGTCTATTCTTAAAATCAACATTACCCCATTTTAAGTTATGGATTTCTGAATATCTTGCGCCAGTTGATAATGCAATCAGTACAAAAAGATAAGTTTCTTTATTATAATTTTCAGTACGAATATTAAAATTTAAACTTGCTTGTAGTAGTTTATTGATTTCATCTTGTGATAAGTAGCGGTCTTTATTTGCAGTTTCTTTATTTTTTCTTACTCGGCGCATTGGATTTTCATCAAGCCACCCATACTCATTGCAAGCATAACTAAGAACAATTGATAATGTAGCCAAATATCTATTAACCGTTGCGGGTGTTCTTGTTGTTCGCCCTTGCTTTGGTTTTATACTTGGTTCTTTTTCCAGTTTTTCTTTGCATTGGGTTAAAATAGCGGGTGTTATCATGTGCAAATAATAACAACCTATTTGATTATCCCACCATTTTAATTGCATTTTAAATTTTTCTTTATCAGATTTTCTTTTGGGTAGTTCATTATCTGTATAGCGCGATATTAGTTCTTTTAAAGTGTGTTTTTTAGCCTCTGATGTTTGAATATGCTTACCTAATTTCATTTTGCTTTCATTTTCTTGTATCCACAATTGCGCCTTTGTTTTTTTATCAAAAGTTGCAGACATTGACGGGTAACCCTTTACCCTTATTCTTGCAGTATAGGTATAAGTGCCGTTTTTCTTTTTTCTTTTCTGAATATCGTGCATATAGAATTCCTTTAATTAAAATTTTTGTGGTTATTTTGTGGTTACTTTTCTAAAAATTTACAAACAACCACAAAAAAATTATAAAATAAAAAACTCTAAAAAGCAAGTTATTATTGAGTTTTATTTATTGTAATTTTTTGTAGTTTTTATCAAAACACGGTCTGAAAATCCCTGTGTCCTTGGTTCGATTCCGAGACGCGGCACCACTAAAACCCACTCTGATGAGTGGGTTTTAATACGTGAGCCGCTTCTCGGATGTACTTTGCACCCTCTCGAAAAACGATACTTAATCGTTTTTCTCGGCAGAGTGAGACGCGACACCAGCAAAACCCACACATCAGAGTGGGTTTTAAAGTGTAATGTATTTTATTGAGTAATTTGGTCGGAAGTAAAAAAGTAAAATGTTTCCTGAACTTGCCTACTTTTCCCAAAATTAAAGATTTCGGCAAAAGTAGTCAAACAAGTTCAGCATGACAGGACTATTTTTGTGTAAACTTGTATATAAGTCCCAGTTGTTTGAACTTGAAATTATATATTTTTTAGCATACAATCTAACAATGGAAACTAGGTCTAGTAACAACATTAATTTCGGCAGCATTTATTATTCAAAGTATTCAATATTACCAAAAAATATGAAATATATTAAT
>CATLEG010000069.1 GCA_949915775.1 uncultured Candidatus Melainabacteria bacterium
CGGAGCAGTAAACAATACTAATGACGGTATTTTAGGCTCGACAGGAAACATTGCAAAAGAATATCCGACTATGGATTTTAAATCTTTGAGTAAAAAACCTGTCTTTGTTGAAAACGATGCAAATGCGGCAGCATGGGCAGAACACATTATCGGTTCTTCTAAAGGAATGCCGTATTCTATTATGCTTACACTCGGAACAGGTGTCGGCGGCGGAATTATTTTGGATAACAAACTTTATAAAGGTAAAAACGGGGCAGCAGGTGAAATGCACTTTAAAATGCGTACTGACAAACACAGAAAATGTACTTGCGGTTCTTGGGACTGTTTTGAAGCGTACGCATCAGGTACAGGCTTGAAAAAGACAGCAGAAGAAATTTCTGGCAATCCGGATATTACAACTTATGATGTTATCGAAAAAAATGACCGTAAAATTCTGGAAAAATGGCAGGATGATATCTTGGCGGGAATTATAGGGCTCAGCAATATTTTTGATCCTGATGTTATTGTACTTTCAGGCTCAATGGCTGAATTTGTCGATATTGATTATCTTGAACAACAGGCGAATAAAGAAATTGTTACAACTCCTTTTAAAGTTGTTAAAGCTTGTGCCGGCAATTATTCCGGAATGATTGGGGCTGCACTTTTAGCATTGGGAGTAAAATAGTGGGTAAATCAAAAAAAAGAATTATTCATAAAGGTAAAAACGAGCAATTTACTAACATGACTCGCTCTGAAGCAATCAAAAATGTTGTTGCAATGTTAAATGCCGGCGAAAAAGAAGCATATTCTCTAATTACACTTTTTGGAATGACTGCTGAAGAAGTTTTGGAAGCCGGTGCAAGTTATGAACTGGTAAAAGGAATGGAAAATATATTAAAATGATATGGTTTTGGCTTAAAAATTCACGTATTTTTTCACTGCCAATGGCTATTTTATCGTGGCTTGTAATTTTTGTTTATGCTTTAAAAAGCGGCGGGAATATTATAAACGGGATAATTGCTTTAATTGGAATCTCTTTTGCACAGCTTGCAACAAATCTTTTTGATGATTATATGGATTATAAAAATTTGCCGCCAAACTCTCAAACTTGCAAATGTTCATATATAAAAGATGGCAAAGCAACATTAAATGACGTATTGAAAGTTGTAATATTTTATTTAAGCATATCTTGCTTAACAGGACTATTTCTGCTTTTCAGATGCGGACTGCCTGTAATCGGACTTGCTGTAATCGGCGGTATTATTACACTTTTATATTCAAAAATGTCACAAAAAGGATTAAGTGAACTTGCTGTCGGAATTACTTTCGGACCGTTACTTTTTGAGGGTGTTTATTTTGTAATGACAGGTAATTTTTCATTTAATGTATTTATTATGTCGCTTGCTGTTGTAATGTTTACAATCGGATTGATGTACACTCATACTGTCCTTGATTATGAAGGTGATATGTGCTCACACAAACAAACTCTTGTATGCCGTTTAGGAAACAAAACAAAAGCTGTTAATGGTGTGTTTTTTGTCTACGGGTTGGGATATTTATTCACTCTAATTCTAACATACATAATGAAAAATCCCGATATTCTTGCGACATTCGTACTCGTCCCGCTTGTTTTCAACCTGAGAAACTCCTTAAAAAGTTTTGAATGCGGCGGTGAGGAAAAAGAATTTTATTTCAGACTTTTAAAAGCCAGAAACTTAATGGTTTATTACTCATTAATTCTTTCTGCTGTATTTTTTACTCAATAATATCTATTTTATCCATTTCAAAATTATTTTTGTGACGTTTAATTAAAATTGCGGCAATAATAGCAGTAATAGGGACACAGGCAAGAATAGCAATACTTCCTATTAGAGCAGATAAAATTTCAGTAGCAACTTGATTTAAGTTAAAAAATTTATTTAAATCTATATTATTAGCTAAAAGAACCAGCGGCAAAGAACTACCTAAATATACGAGGATGAGTGTATTTGACATTGTTCCGATAATGTCACGTCCTACATTCATACCGGATTTAAAAAGCTCTTTAACTCCTAAATTATTATCAGTTTCATGAATTTCATTAATTGTGCTTGCTATAGAAACAGCTGTATCCATTAAAGCACCAAGTGCTGCAATAATCATAGAAGCAGAAAGAATTCCGGTAAAACTCAAATCAGGACGTACTGAATATAAAAACATATTTTCTTCTCCGGCAAAACCGGTTAAATTTGCAAAATATATTGCTAAAATAGATAATAGACCGGCAAAAACTAAACTTATACTTGTTCCAATTATTGCAGAAGAACTTTTTGAATTTAAACCTCCGACAAGATAAATAGTTATAATAGTGGATAAAATACCTGTTATAACAGCAGATGCAATTGGACAAAAACCGCTCAAAGTCATTGGAATTAATACAAAAAACATTAACCCTAAAGTAGCTATTATTGAAATTATACTTTTAAAACCTTTCCATCTGCCAATAGCAAGAAGTAATGCACAAAAAATTCCCGTAAAAATCCAAATTTGATTAACACGTTTTATATCCGCAATATAAATATTTACATCATCAGGTGTAACAACTTGCTCTGAAACCGGTTCCATATGTAATATTACTTTATTACCTTTTGATAAAGAAATATCATAAGCAGGATTTCCGGTCATCATATTATCTATTATTCTTGTGACACCTTTATATTTTCCGTTTAAAACTTCTACTGTCACAAGTTGTTTTTCCGAATGCTCATCAAGTCCTTGAATATCTTCATATTCAATATTTTTTACAACTCCCGTAGCTGACGGAATCGTATCATCTTGAGCAAGACAAAATAAACCCGTAAATAATAACATCAATAATACAAAAAGTTTTTTCATAACACAGATTATATCATAAATAACTGCCATGATGAGTAATGCAAAATATATAATATTATTTTAATTTCATTTAAAAGAGATGAGGTTTTTATGAAAAAAATAATTTTATTAACAGGAGTTTTATTATTAGCTATACAATGTGCCGATGCAGGAATTATATCAAAAGTATTCAATAATGATAATTACTATAACAACGGATTTTACCCTTACAACGGAGTTTACCATAATCCAAATTATCACAATCATCAAAACTACTGTCCTTACCATTATAGAAATTATCCGCAAAGATATCATAATCACTATCCAAGAAATTACTACTACAACCAACAGCCAATTATTTACAGAACGCGAGTTAGAAGAAGTCTATCAAACACAAATGAAAAGCTTGTCTCAAACAGAGTATCCGAACTAAACAAAATTGAGCAAAAAGTTTTTAATCAAACTTTTGAATATGATAACGAAAAAAACAGAATAGAAAGACTTGAAAGAAAAATGTTCGGGGCACAGCAGACAGGAACTCTTGATGAACGCTTAATAGTTTTAAAAAGTGCATCAAAAAGTTTTAAAGCCTTTAATCCGGAAAATACTTATTCAAATAATGTTTATGATAATTATCGTCCGCCGGTATTTACAGGCACTATGGGAAGCAACTGGAGAAATACTTTATGGGGAAACTTCAAAAATCAGTTTGCAGGAATGCCTACAGGTTTTACGCCGGCAATGGATCCAGCTTACATGGATTATTTTGAGGCAGAACGTGCAATGATGGGTAACAGTCAAAACACATATCAACAAACAAATCAAGGATACAATTATTCTAATATTAACCGAGGAGCAAAAACCGGAGTAACTATTTTAGATTGACTTTCTTTAAAAAATAATTAAATCATACATATAGATGTTTATAACACTCAAAAAATAAGTCATAATACAATCGAGTGATATAAGATGCCTTTCAGATACAGGTTACAAAAAGTTCTGGAATTTCGTATCCGCAAAAAAGAAGAACAGTTACAAGTGGTACAAAAAGCACAAATGGCTGTTTTAGAAGCGGAAGAAAACATTAGAAAAAATGAAGAAGAAATCAGGACAACAAAATTGAATATGCGCCAAGCTGACCCTATGATGTATGATACTTACGATAAATATTTAATACATCTATGGGAAAAAGCTGAACAACTGGAAGAAATCCGCAAAGAAAAACAAAAAATTCTTGATGAAGAAAAGCGGGTTCTTGTAAAACTCGAACAGGGCGTAAAAGTTCTGGAAAAACACAAAGAGAAAAACAAAGAAGCTTACATCGCAGAAGAAAAAGCAGCAGAATTAAAAAAATACTCAGAACTCGGTGTAACAAGGTTTTTTCGACAAAGTCAGGAGAGAATTGAAGAGGAAGAAGCGATTCTCAAAAAATTAGAAGAAATAGACGGAGGTTAGATTATGAATGTAAGTACATCAGTAGCGGCAGCAAGCTCATCTGAAGTTAGCTCATCTGCTAAATCTACAAGCAGTACAAAAAGTTCTGAAAAAACTTCCGAAAAATCTTTTGAAGAAGAAATGAAATCTACTGCAGCCACTGAAGATAAAAAAACAGAGGTTAATGAAGAATCTAAAAACGAAAAGATTTCTGAAAACCAAAATTCTAAAAACGAAACAAAAACCGAAGACAAAAATCAACTTCAACATAAAGAACTTAATGATATAGTATCTCAAGAAATGATTTCTGGTGCAGTTAATTTTACAGATTTCAAATATCATAACGAAAGTCAATCAGTTTTAACTCAAAATATCCAAAATCTGTTAAATACAAAAGATTTGATGTCTACAGTTAATTCTGCTTCAACAATAGATTACGATGCAATAAACATGTCAGACAGTGATGCGAATTTCTTTGCTAATCTTGTTCAAAATACGGATATGTCAATGAAAGATATAGCCGCTCAAATTATGGAAACTAACAATGCACAAACCGCAAAATCTGTTCAAGTATCATCAGTTTTAATGGAAAAACTTGCAGAGTCTTTAAAAACGAATCAACCTTTCAGAATTGATTTTGACAAAGATGTTTCTGTCATTATAAAAGTAAATAAAGATGGAAGTTTGATGGCAAACTTTATCCCCGGTGACAAAGCAGTTGAACAATATTTGAAAAATAATATCGCTTCACTAAGACAAAGATTTGACGATGAAAATTTATCATACTCTGAATTAAGTTACAGCAATTCAAGAGAACAACAGCAGCAAAGACGCAGCAAAAAGGAGAATAACAATGAATGATTGCTTTATTACAGCACTAAATACGCAAAAATCTACAACTAACTGGATAGATGTAATTGCACACAACATGACAAATGTTTATACTCCGGGTTTTAGAGAACAACAGGTAAATTTTAAAACATTCTTAGGCGGCGCAATTGCAGATGATTACGATAAAAAAATAGACCAGGGTAAATCTACTCCTGGGACTTCAAAAGAAAACTTGTACCTTGAAGGCAAAGGTTTCTTCCTTGTAAAAAATGCAGAAGGCAAAAGTATTTACACACGTTTAGGCGAGTTTACTTTTGATAAAGAAGGTGTTTACCGCGACAGAAGCGGCAATACCGTTCAAGGATATATTTTGAATGATAAAGGCGAAATTATGCAAGGGACAAAATCAATCTCAGCAGACCTTTATCAAGAAACCGCTGCAAAAGGCGGCGCAATGGATATTCCGACAACAAATATTAAATTATGGATAGATCCTAATAACGGTAAATTCTTAGGCAAATATGATGACTACGAAATTAAAGGCGACGGAACAATATACGGTAAAGCTGACGGCGGCAAACGTTCAGTACCTTTATATCGTGTAACAACAAGAAATTTCCACAATGCAGCAGCATTATACGAATTTAAACAAGGTCAATTTTTAGAAACCGAAGAATCAGGTAAACCGTTAATAGGTGTTGGCGAAATCCGTTCTGGACTTTTAGAAATGTCTAACGCAGATTTTAAAGGTAATATTTCATACTACCAGATGGCAAAAATGCAGATGGAAGTTTCTAACAAATTAATCTCTTCACAAAAAGAACTTCTGCAAGAAGCGTTGCGTTTGGTTGGTAACTAGATTTTTCATATACTTTAACTCCAAAAGAGGCTTTATGCCTCTTTTTTATTATTCAAAAAGCTTATCATCCAAAACTGTCTTCAATTTCAATGCATAAATATCCGAACGTGAAAAATCTTTAATTTTCACAGCATCTTTTTCTGTAGTAACCACAATTCCATCAGGAATTTCTTCTTCTGTATAAATATGATGATCGTCAAAATCTACAGTTTGCTTAATTTTGTAATTATTTAAAAATTGATAAAATTGCTGAGGCTGTCCAATTGCACAAATAGCAGTTATTTCAGAACCTTCCGGTAAAAGTACATCTGTTTTTATATTATAAATAATATCAGGTTCTGTTTTACAAACTGATGTTTGGATTTTTAATTTTTTACCCATAATTTTAGCAAGTTTTTGAGCTCTTGTATGGTCAGTATTTTTACTTACAATAATAAGTTTATCTACCCGCTTAAAAGCTTCCTGTCCCTCTCTTAGCGGCCCTGCCGGCAGAAGTTTTTCATTGCCGAAGCCTTTTTCACTATCCATAAGAACTATATCTAAATCTCGATGCAATTTTCTATGTTGAAATCCGTCATCAAGAATAATTTTGGTAACACCAAATTTCTCTATTGCGTATTTTGCTGCAGCATATCTGTTTTTTGAAGTAACAACAATAGCACCTTTAGTGTTTTGCGCAAGCCAAAATGGTTCATCACCTGCTAATCTTGCATTATAAAAAATATTTTCTCCATCAGAAATCAGATTAATATTTTTGTTTGATAATTTACCGCCATACCCACGCGAAACAATTGCAACTTTTTCACCTAATTTTATAAAATGTTTTGCGATTTCTGAAACGACAGGTGTTTTACCCACTCCACCGGTAGTAATATTTCCTACTGAAATCACATAAGCATCAACTTTTTTAGGCTTTATAATATTTTTGTCATAAAGCAGATTTTTCAAACCGCTCGCCATTCCATAAAATATTGAAGCAAAGTCAAGAAAGAAAATACTTTTTGTATTTTTGTCATAATGGAGTTTTGTTATTTTTGTTTTTAAGTTCAAAATTCCTCCACCGCTCATGCGGTCCCCCTCCCTTTAAAAAGGGAGGCTTTTTAAAATAGTAATCTCCAAATCAAAAATCTTTTATTCAATTTTTCAGAGAATTTTTTCAAATTACAAGTAGTAGCTTTAGTATCTTCAATTATAGATTGTAATTCTGTTTTCTTATCCGGTGTAAGTTTATTAACAGTATCAAGAGTTGTAGAAATATCTGTCATTGCAGTATTAACACTTGCTACAGCACGATTTATATCTTTCTTAAGCTGGTCATCTTTTGTTAAAGAATTAACATAACCGCTTATTTCATTAACATTGTGTGTAATTGCTCTAAAGTCTTCTGCCATAACTTTTGCTTCATCTTCATTACCTAAAAGTTTATTTAAATTTTTAGAAAGCCTGTCTATAGAATCAGTTGTTGAATACAATGAGTTTTTGAATTTTGGTTCTCCGATAATTCCATTGATATTATAAGAAAGCATATTAAAATCAGTCGTTGCTCTGTCCATCATAACCATTAACTGTTTAATATCTCCGCTTGACTGATCAATAAGTTCATTCAATTTGCCCATAGTAACAGAAGTTTGACCAGTTAAAGAATTTATATTTGTAACTGAAGTTTTAAGTTCCGCTATAACTTGATCTGATAACAAATCATTTATCTTTTTATTAGTTTCAGTTAAAGATTCTGCCGCTCGATACTGCCAATCCATAAAATCAGCAATTCTCATAGGTTCAATAATTGTATAAGGAGATTTTTGTTCAGGATACGGTAAAACTACATCATCAAGTGTTGAAATTCTTAAAACAGCATTCCCATTATAATTTACAATCTGCCCTTTCAAAAACTCAGGCAAAACTAATCCGGGGAGATTAACCACGTAATCTATTTTATACGCAAAATTTGTTTTAATATTATCTTTAACCGCAAATGGAACAATTTCTTTTGAAACAACTTCAATATTTTTTATTTCACCAATATTATAGTATTGTTTATCAAGTTTCATTTGTACATCATCATCCTTGTACAAAATATCTCTTGTCTGCATTGGAACATAAACAGTTCTTGTTTTGGGAGGAGTAATTTCTAAAAACAGCTCACCAATAAGACCTGATTGCTGAATAGATAAAGCAGAAGCTTTAGGAATAGAAATATTAGGTTCAGTTATAACAAATTTAACCTTTACATAACTGTTTTCGCCATCAACAACAGGAGTAATCTCTTCAACCTGTCCGACTCTAAGTCCCATCATTTGTACACCTGCTCCAGGACGCATACCATTTACATCTTTAAAAACAACTTCAACCCTGCCAGCTGAGGAAAATGTTCTGCCCTTAACTTTAAACACAACACCAATTAACAACACTAATGCAATTAATGTTAAAAGTCCTACTTTAAAAGATGATGAAAATTTCATTTGCGCCCTCCACACTCAGCGACAAATGTATTGTAGCAAAAACAACAGAGAAGTGCAAATTATAAAAGTTAATTTTGTAGGGTGCAATTTATTGCACCTCAGATGATAAATTATAAATAGTTAGCTAAAATATTTCTAACATAATTTTGGGTTTCTTGATAAGGCGGAACACCTGAATATTTATCAACTGCACCGGGGCCTGCATTATAAGCTGCAAGCGCCAAAATCACATTTCCATTATATTTATTAAGCATAGATTTTAAATATTTTACACCACCTTCAACATTTTGAACAGGATTGTAAGGATCTTTTACTCCAAGATTTTTAGCAGTAAAAGGCATCAACTGCATCAATCCCATAGCACCGGATTTAGATTTTGCCTTCGTATTAAAACCTGATTCCTGTTTAATTAAAGCTTGAACAAGTTTTTCATCAACTCCATGTTTTTTAGAAATTTGAGAAACAATATTCAATATTTGCGACTTATTTGCCGGCTGTTGAATATTAGCCTGAACAGCAGTTGCCTCTTGCAATGCATTTTGAAGACTTACTTGAGGAATTTGTTTAATAATATTGGCATTTACTTGTTTTAAATGCGGATCTAAAAGCAATGTACCAAAATTAGATTTTGCAGATGACTGCAAAACTTTTTCAAATGAAGGGGTATTAACTTTTTTACTATTTGGATAAATTGTATCCAACGGATTTTGAGGCTCAGCAGATATACTGTTTACTCTGTTTGAAATCTGAGTATATCTTTGCAAAGCCTGAGTTTGTCCGCCTGTATTTAATAAATTTTGAATAAAATTTGAGAACATTATTATACCTTCCCGACTTTATACTACAATAAATCGGTAACCTTCGTATCGTATAAATTAATGATTTTCTTCAAAATGTCAAAATTTAATCGGATAATAATCAGGAATAACCCATCCATTACACGCAATCATAACCATACAAGCAGATTCGTGCCCATAAAGAGGACATCTTTCAATAAGAGTATTGATATTAGATTTACAAGTATATGAATAAGAGAAAATAGTGTCAAACCAAACGAATTTACTATTTTCTATCTCATAAGCAAAACCGAAATAATCTTTACCCTGATAATATTCATTTGATTTATTTTCTTTTATTAAAAAATTAAAAATTATACGATTCTTATTTACTTCACTTGAAAAAATCAATCCATTTGGGATTCTTATCAGTTCGCCGGTTTTAAGCTTAAGTCCGCTTGCCCAACCGCTATTTAATTGTAAATCCCAACCTTCAGCATGTACAATTTTTTGGGTTAGTTCACCTTCCGAAACAAATTTACTTCCCGGAAGATAAGGTTGTAAATATTTTAGAATAAAATCTCTTGCACTACATTCATCCCAATTTTCCACCTCACCATAATCTTTCGAAGCTAATATCATAGCATTATTCAGCACATTATAAACTCTTTTTAATCTAACTACAGTTTCATGTTTTCTATAGTTTGAAACGAGTGTAGGAATCGTTACCGCCGACACAATCCCGATAATGCCGAGGGTGATTAGAGTTTCTGCGAGTGTAAATGCTGGGCATTTTACCCTCTCTCTTTGTGAGAGGGTTGAATTTGTTAGTGAGCTAAATGCGAACTTACAAATTCGGGAGAGGGTAGGGGTATTATCAGTCTTTAAGACGTTAAGATGATAGGTCGATAAGTTCGTTACAGTGTGCTTCGCACACAGAGTATTTCCCCTCCCTTGGGGGAGGGTGTCACGAAGTGACAGGAGAGGGTTAACTTGAGATGCTGAATCAAGTTCAGCATGACGTGTGTATTTCATTAAATTTTCAATTATCTGTTTCATAGTTTTTATCCTTTCATTTATTCCTTTATATACTTTAATTACATGCATACCACCCTCACCCGAATTTACGAAATTATCACCAATATTTATCGGCTGGGCTACGTGCGTAGCACCCTCACCCGAATTTCTAATGCTCGTAAAAACTCGCATTGAAATTCTACCCTCTCCCAAAGGTAGAGGGGATATAGTAATGTTCCCTCTCCTGTGGGGGAGGGCTAGGGAGGGGGCTAGTTTGAGATTCTTCGCTACTCGTAATGACGCTTTAAAATTATACCAACACCTGATGGGAGAGTGCCTTTGGCACCTCAGAATGAC
>CATLEG010000070.1 GCA_949915775.1 uncultured Candidatus Melainabacteria bacterium
AATTGCACCCTACAAAACTTATCCCCTCCCCTTGAGGGAGGGGATTAAGGGGAGGGGTCCTCTTGGAGTGGTTTCAGCATCTCAAGTTAACCCTCTCCTGTCACTTCGTGACACCTGCTTGGTTGCTCGCGTTAAACGGCAATTCCGCATTTTGCCGCAGAGCCTATGGCTCTTTGCAAAAATGCTCCAGCCTCGGCTCGCAATCCGCCTCCCCCAAGGGAGGGAAAATACTTTGTGTGCGAAGCACACTGTAACGAACTTATCGACTTATCGTCTTAACGTCTTAGAGACTGATAAAACCCCTCTCCCTAACCCTCTCCCTAGGAGAGGGAACAAAGTCAAATCCGCTCTCCCGCAAGGGGCGAGGGAAAAATGTGTAGCCTTCACTCTAGCGGAAGTCCTAATCACCCTTGGCATTATCGGTGTTGTGTCGGCGTTGACTTTGCCTTCATTAATTCAGAATTACCAAAAGAAAGTTACATCGGCACGTTTAAAAGAAGCTTATTCTATTATCAATCAAGCTTTACAAATGGCAGCAATGCAACAAGGAGATATTGAAAATTGGGATTTGCGTTATCCTGAAACTATTTTACACGAATATATTGCTCCAAATATTAAATCCAGAAAATACAAAACTAAAGAACATGATCAAGCTCGTTTAATGTGTTTTAGTCAAGGTTCACATACTTATACTTTCCTAAACGGTAACGGCGCAGGAGCTCCAATGACGGATAATAGCCCATCATTAGAACTTGCAAATGGTACTTGTATTGGATTAAATAGAGCTGGGAGGGCAACTGATAAGAATACCTGGTTATTTATTGATATCAATGGTTCAAAAACTTTACCTAACAGATATGGAAAAGATTTATTTACATTTAACTTTAATATAACGAATGGTGGTTCAATCAAACCGGATGGTATTCATGAACCTGATAGAAACAAATTATTAACCTGTACCGGTTGGGGATGTTGTAATAAGAATGCTATAGGACCGGGACGATATTGTACTGCGGTTTTAATGTATGATGGCTGGGAAATTAAGGATGATTATCCTTGGTAAAGTAAAATTTAGTGATATAATAAAATCGAAAGGAGATAATTATGTATCACGTTTACACAGAAAGAAATCATTCAGAATTTACTAAAAACGAAATAGCACAATGCAAAGATTATGACACAGCTTTACAAAAAGCTCAAAAAGCAATTGAAGGTAAAGAAGGATATAATTATATAATTGAAGAAACTGATGGGTCTATGAATAGTTACGGTGAATTAATTTCAAGAGTAGTTGCAGAAGGTTAGCCAATTGACTAACCTTTTTTGCAAAACTTTTTAATTATGATATAATTTTTAATAATTAGAAAGGACCCCGAATGAAAGATTTTACTATGACGAAAATTGTTGCCACAATTGGACCGGCAACTGCTGACAAAGAAAAGATAAGAGAATTATATAAAGCCGGTGTTACAATGTTTAGGCTTAATTCCTCACATGAAGATATTGAAGTTCACAAACAGCGATTAAATTACATAAGAGAAGTCGAAAAAGAAGAAGACACACTTATACCTGTACTCCTTGACTTACAGGGCCCAAAAATAAGAATTGGCTGTCTGCCAAATTCAATTGAAATAAAAAAAGGTCAAATTTTAAAATTTAGACATCAAACCCATATAACAGGTGATATTTTACCAGTAGACTATAAAGGTATGGCTCAGGATGTTAAACCAAATGAGCTTATTATGATTGATGACGGTAAAATCCAACTTGAAGTTCAAAAAGTTGAAGATGATATAATTTTTGCGAAAGTATTAACTGACGGTATTTTAAAACAGCGTAAAGGAATAAATATCCCAGGTTCTCAAGGAAGCTTAGAGGTTTTAACAGAACGGGATAAAATGTTTGTAGAATTTGCAGCAGCTCATGATATTGATTATCTGGGTTTATCTTTTGTCAGAAATTCTAATGATGTAAATCAATTACGTGAGCTTTTAAATCAATACGGAAATACAACAGCAAAAATTATTTCAAAAATAGAGAAACCTCAGGCTGTGGAAAATATTGATGAAATTATAAAAGTTTCCGATGGTGTAATGGTTGCAAGAGGAGATTTAGGTATTGAAATTTCCACAGAAAGAGTTCCTATTGTGCAAAAAACAATTATTAGAAAAGCAAATAATAAAAGAAAAGTCGTAATTGTTGCAACTCAGATGCTGGAAAGTATGATTGAAAACCCGATTCCTACACGTGCCGAGACTTCTGATGTTGCAAATGCAATATTAGATGGGACTGATGCAATAATGCTTTCAGGAGAAACGGCAGCCGGGGCTTATCCGGTTGAAGCGGTTGCTATGATGAAAAAAATTGCAGATACTGTAGAAGAATCTCAATTTATGAGAAAAAATAAATTCCCGCGAAAAATGATTGAAGAAGAACATGATTCTCAAGCAATGGCAATAGGTATGTCAATCGCTGATATGACAAGAAAAATGAAGATTAAAGCGGTTGTCGCAATAACAGGAAGCGGATATACGCCATCTATGCTTTCCGAAGCGAAATTAAGCGTACCGTTATTTGCTTGTTGTCCAAATAAGAGTATTTGCAGAAACATAAAATTATTCCGCGGGGTTTTTCCTATTCCGCTAGATTTCAATGGAACAATTGATAGAACAACTATTTATAATATGGATAAATTTTTAACTGAAAAGTTAGGACTAAATAACGGTGATTTTGTTGTAATTACAGGCTGTTTACCTGAACTTTTAATCGGCGGCACTAATTTTGTAAAAATCCACGAAATTGATACTTAAAATATACAAAAAAAAGGGGGCATATATGCCCCTCTTATTCAACTATCTCTCTTTCTCATTTCACTAATAATTCAGTGGAGTTTTCTTCAAAACTCTTGTCTTCGTCAAACCGATTTGATTTAAACAAACCGCCTCAAACTTATTGAAGAGATGGTGCTCTCCACAATGAATCATTAAATTTATTTTGATTAGCAGTAACATCAACAGACAAAGTTACATTGCTTGGAGTGAAAACAAATACTAAATCGCCGACTTTTTGAGGTTTGCCGTCAAGTGCATGAGCAGCACCGCAAACAAAGTCAATTGTTCTTTGAGATTGTTCTTTATCTAATAAATGAAGGTTTAAAACGATAGTTTTTTTATTTCTTAAATGTTGAACAATTGTAGCAGCATCTTCAAAAGAACGAGGTTCAATAACTTTTACTTCATATCCTTTAAAGTTAGGATGAGTAACAACTTTAATATCATTTGATTTTTCAATTGAAGGCTGATAAGAATATGAAGGATCAATTGCTAAATTATCTTGAACAGGATAATCTTCGTCAATTTCCTGAGCCATTTCATCAAATATAGTTTCTCTTGGTTCAAAACCTTTTACTAAAAAATCTACCACTGATTTAATTTTGTCTGTAACTACTGCCACCGTTTTTCCTCCGTTTTTTATTTAAATAATTTTCTACCAATCCTTAACATAGTCGCACCATGTTTCACTGCTATTTTGTAATCCTGGCTCATACCCATTGATAATTCATCCAATTTACATTTGAATTCTAGTTCAAGCTCATATTTTATCTTAGCAATTTCTTCAAATAAAGAATCCAGTTCGTTTTCTGATGCCCCTAAAGGTGCCATATTCATAAGCCCTGCAATTTTAACACTTGGAAGTTTTTGAATTTTAGGAAATTCTTCAAAAATATCAAATTTTGAGAATCCGAATTTTTGTTCTTCACAGGCGTTGTTAATTTGAAGAAGAATATTTTGTACTTTTCCAATATTTTTTGCCTCTTGTGAAATTGCACTTGCAAGTTTTAACGAATCAACAGAATGTATATAATCAAAAGTTTTAACAACTTTCTTAACCTTATTGGTCTGTAGATGTCCTATAAAATGGAATTTTGAACTATCTTTGATATAAAGCGGAAGATTATTTATTTTTTCAACAGCTTCTATCGCTCTTGATTCGGCAAAATCCCTCAATCCTGCATTATAAGCGTTAATTATGGCATTTTCATCAAAATACTTTGTTACTGCAATGATATTTGGTTTATAAGGTGCGATATCTTCCTGTATTTGTATAAGATTTCTCTCAATTGTATCCTTCATCATCCTACCCTTACAAGAAGTTGAATATGTATTAATTGTACTCTATACATCTTAGCGGGACAACTTTTTTATTTTCTAACCTTTTTTGACTTATTTTTTCTCCCCAAAACCATGATGATTACATGGTTTTAGCCTAATTAACATTTCTTCAAGATTGGTTAATATTTTGTAATATTGCCCGATTTTAACCATGCCTTTTAGTATTTTGGGCATGCCCTTGATGTATATTATTAGAATAAACTATAAAATTTGAAAATTTATCCTATAAATGCATGAGATTTAAAAAGGTGTAACGTATGTTACACCTTTTTGTTTATTTTATATATTTTAGAGCTTCGCGAATTACTGTAAAATCAGCCTTTATACCTTTCGCTTTCAAATCTTTCAATATATTTATAAATGCTTTCATTTGATTATTGTCTGATTTTTGCAAAAAACCGATAATAGGTGTCAGCCCATTAACATGTTGCCCAAATTTAACATAAGCTTCTTTTGCACCTTTAAGTTTTCTTATCTCAACAACATCAACACCTAAATCTCTTAACCCTGTTGAGCCTAATTCCATACGCTTTGCACTTCCTAAAACTTTACCTGTGCTATCTTTCATTGTCGCTGCTTGAATTTCTGTACCGGTACGTTTTAATTTTCTAGGGTCATCAATGAAATGAAATTCCAATGGTCCTTTGTAATCGCCTAAATAACTTTTTGTTGTAATCATAATAATTTTCCTTTCTACTTTTTGTCATAGATCCTTCGCTTACGCTCAGGATGACTTCTACCTACACTTTTATAAAGTAAAAATCGGAGAAACTTTTGCTACAGGCGTAGAAATGCTATGCTATGCTATGCTATGAGCGATTATACAAGGGTTTCCAGCTTTGTAAAATTTTGTTAAGTTATTGTTACATGGTAAATATTATGCGATATGTATTTCCCTCTCCGAGGGAGAGGGGTGCTACGCACGTAGCCCTGTTGGTAAATATTTGTGAAAATTTAAAAGATAATAGTAATTGTAGGTTGGACTTTCAGCCCAACAATTATAATTAAGGGAGCTATGCGCCCCCTTAGACCCCCGCAGCAAGTATTCTTTCTAAAATTATATTAATATATTATGCCCTGCGCGGGCAGCGGGAACTTTTGGTGGCAAAAGTTCCATAAAACCAGCCACAACGCTGTGTTCACTAATAATCTGTACGGCTCACTAAAAGGAGTGTAAACTCGCACTCCGCACAAATATTATATAAATAATTACAATATCTAATTTAGCTATGTGCGTAGCACTCAAACAATACACTCCTTTGTAATTTGTTCGCCTACAATTATTGTTCACTCCGCTATTGTGGCAATCTTACATATGGTTCGACCATTAACGGAACGAACAATCAATGTTTGCGAAACATCAACGAAGCGAGCATTGTCTGAACGATAAGTTATTATGAGATACTGAAACAAGTTCAGTATGACGTGAGTTTGCGAGCTTTGGGTTGAGCAATTACAATTGATTAGTGAGTGTAGTGTAGGTCGGGAGCTTCTTTGCGGTACTTTCTTGTCGGCACAAGAAAGTACCATGTTGTTTGATAGAAAAATTTTTAGGGTGTGGGATGCATAATCCCCACATGTTTTACCCTCTCCTGTCCTACGGACACCCTCTCCCTAGAGAGGGGAAATGGAGTCTAAAGTGACGCATAACTTAATTTTAATTGTTGGGCTGAAAGCCCAACCTACAATTTCTACTTCAATTCCAAAGCCCAATGTGGCGGGTGGAGCGGCTACGCTACTTTCTGGAATAACATTACATATTCATGTTTAAAAATAAAGAAACCACCTGCGAGTGCTCTATAACGCCACAAGTTTGCAGTTTTACCTTTTGCACGTTCATTGCCTTGAATATCTTTTACAATAATGCCTTTAAGTTTAAATCCTAAAGCCATCATTTTCGCCATACATTCAAAGCCTAACGGCTGAACTTCTGAATTTTTGTAACTGTCGCCGATAATTAATGCAGCAAATCTGCCTTTTTCAAGCATATCATAACCGTTTTTTGCTACTTTGCCAAATAAATCGTAAAACTGTTCTGTTGATTCACAATTTGATAAATCTTCTTTTTTATCCGAGAATTTGATAATATCATCATACGGCGGATGAAGCACTAAAAACTGAGCTTTTTCTTCGCCCATAATATCAAGTGCACCTTGTACTTTATCTTTCACTTGTTCTGATGCAGAATCAGCACAAATAATTCTAACATCTGTTACAAGTTGTTTTGGAGTAAATTTTTCAGAAACATGTTCTGCAAGTTCATCTTTTAGTTCAACGCCGATACAACGTCTGCCCATATTAAGAGCTTCAATACCTGATGTTCCCGAACCAAAAAACAAATCTAATACAACATCGCCTTTTTTAGTAAAGCGTTCATACAATTGCTGAGCGATTTGAGGAATATAGTTACCATGATATTCATTAGAGTGTCCGCCTTCTTTAAGTCTTGTTGGAAACTCCCATAAAGTATCAGTTTTAACATGGTCATATGCTTTCCAGTTATTCAAATCAATATCGCTGTATTTTGTGGTTTTGACAGGTTTTACTACCTGCAAATCAGCTTTCTCTATCGGTTTTAATTTTGTATTAGTTCTTGCCATATCTCTCCTCAAGTCGTTAAGACGTTAGGACGTTAAGTTGTTAAGTTCTTTTAATTAGAGGTTTTTAAATTTCTTTAACTATATTTTTAAATGAACTTATCGTCTTATAGACTTATCGCCTTATCGTCTTTAAGTTTATAGAAATGTTTCAAATTTGTAATCAAACATTTAGATGAATTTGTGTTTGTAGTAGATTGAGAAATAGATGGAGGTATGATGTTCGAGGGAACATTCACACTAAGTAATTTTTATATGATAGCAGGCTTTTTACTTTCAATGTATGCCTGCGTATCAAACGATATCATCCAAACTTTAGGAACTTTTTTAAGTGCAAATAAACAAACTCCATTTTATTGGTTATGGGCATATTCTGCATTAATCCTTGTTTTAACAATAGGTATAGGCTGGTATGTAAATGACGGTGATATGTCTTTCGGGCTTTTAACAAGAATTCCGGTTACAGAACACTTTACATTCTTATACCTGTTACCACCCATAATTCTTATATTGTTAACAAGATGGGGAATTCCTGTTGCCACAACTTTTTTAGTATTAAGTGTCTTTTCAGTAAGTGATGTATCTGTAATATGGATGATGCTTACAAAATCAGTACTTGGATATGTAATTGCGTTTATTGCAGCAATTGTAATTTACAATATAATCGGACGTCCTGTTGAAAGATACTTTTATTACACTCAAAAGCGTTCGGGCAACGAAAAAATCTCTAAATGGTGGATGGCTGCAAAATGGCTTTCAACAGCTTTCATCTGGTCACAATGGTTAATGCAGGATTCGGCAAAGCTTTTTGTTTACTTACCAAGAAAAGCATCTTTTAGCGAATTGATGTTTGTTCTTGTATGTTTTGTAGGCTATTTAGGAGTTTTAACATACCAACGCGGCGGCGATATTCAAAAAATTGTTAAAATGAAAACAAATGTTCAAGACCCGCGTTCTGCAACAATTATAGATATAATTTATGCATTCTTGTTATTGTATTTTATTAATTTAAACAATGTTCCAATGTCTACGACATGGGTATTTATTGGTTTATTGGCAGGCCGCGAAGTTGCGCTTTATCAAAGATTACGTTTTGAATCTCCTAAAAAAATGTATAAACATATTATTAAGGATTTATATAAAGTCACATTAGGTTTAATAGTTTCTATTGTTGTAGTTGTGCTTTTAACACAATTTGATGCTGTTAAACAATTTTTCTTTTCTCATTTTATAGGCGGTTAATATGGCAAGAATTCAACAGTTATCAAAACACTTAATAAACCAGATTGCAGCGGGAGAAGTTATAGAACGTCCCGCATCTGTTGTAAAAGAATTAACAGAAAACTCAATAGATGCCGGTGCAACAAAAATAAGTATTGATATAAATAATGATTGCCGCGATATCCGTATTGCTGATAACGGCTGTGGAATTCATCCGGATGATATATTGTTAGCTTTTTCAAAACATGCAACAAGCAAAATCTCAACAGAAGAAGATTTATTTGATATTCAAACGCTTGGATTCAGAGGTGAAGCTTTATCAAGTATTATCTCTATTTCGAAATTAACCTGCACAACACGTACAGCAGAATTTGAAACCGGTTCAAAAGTTAAATGTGAAAATTCAGAAGTTAAACAAGTCGAAACCGGCTGTGCTGTCGGTACAATTATGGATATAAAAGATTTATTCTATAATCTTCCGGCACGTTTGAAATTTTTAAAAAGTTCAAATACAGAATTTTCTTATATTCAAGAACTGGTACAATCAATTGCGCTTGCACATCCTGAATGTTCTATAGAATTGAAAAAAAATGGTAAAGTAATGTTGAAAACATCCGGTCAAAATAATCTTCTTCAGACCATAAAAGAAGTTTATTCTTCAGATGTAATCTCAAATTTGAAAGAAGTTCTAAAAACCGATCCAATTTCCCATCTAAAACTTTCCGGATATGTAAGCACTCCGGATTATACACGTTCAAGCAAAAAAAGCTATCATATATACATTAATTCAAGAACTGTTAAATGTCCGGTATTTCAAAAATCAATTGATACAGCATATAAAAGTTTAATAGCTAACGGCAAATATCCTTTTGTCGTTTTAAATTTGGAGATTCCACCAACAGATGTTGATGTAAACGTTCACCCGACAAAAAAAGAAGTTAGATACAAAAATACAAATCAAATTTTTAACTTTATATATACATCAATTCAAGCCGGACTTTCAAATTATGTTGAAAAAAAGGTAGAAAATTTTGAGCAAAACACCCCGACAAAAATTATAAATTTTGCTCAAGCTAAAAATGAAATTACAGGAGATATAATTTTTGATAAAGATGATGATACAGTTTATATTTCCGATAATGAAATGGCAAAGTTAGAAGAAAAAAATTTTATTCAGTCTGAAGAACCTGTCGAACAGCGTCAAATGTTTGTTCCTATAACAAAAGAAGTTGAACCGGAAGAAAATATAATAGGCCAATATAAAAATACATATATTCTTGTCGAAAAAGAAGATGGTTTAGAAATTATAGACCAACACATTGCAGAAGAACGTTATATATATGAAAAACTAATGTCAGAAAAAAATATCGTTTCACAAATGCTTTTCGTATCAGATGTAGTGCCCGTTTCAAGTACTGAAGCTGAATTAATAAAAGAAAATATTGATAAATTTGAAAAATTCGGATATGGAATAGAATTTTTAAAAGAAAATGAACTTATTTTCAGGAAAGTTCCTCAAATGCTTGCAAAAGTTAATCCAAAAGAGATTTTAGCTGATATTTTGGAAAATATTGACGGTAACATTGACAGATTAGAAGAAAAGATTTTAATCACAACCTCCTGTAAAGCTTCAGTTAAAGCTGGTCAAAAATTATCTACATGGCAAATGCAAGAGATTGTAAAAAAATGGCGCACTACAAAAATGCCATATACTTGTCCGCATGGACGTCCTGTAGTAAAATTCTTCCCACATAAAGAAATCGCCGGTTTTTTCCAGAGAAATAACTAATTACCATGGATAATCATCTTTAATTTTCCAGCCGTCATTTATTATTTTATATGCACAAGACAATGATGCACCTGAACTCTTTTTACAAGTAAATGGTGGATCATTATGAGGTTTTATAAGATTTTTATCATAATCAATAGAAAAGATAAATAGATCTTTTCCATATTTATTTGGAGCTTTATAGCCATTTAAATCGACATGAATTGGAAGCCATTTTGAACTACCAATAAAAACTAACATTCCGTTTGCTAATTTTACAGGATAGTATGCATTTGAAGACATCCCTACAATACTACCATTCATTTGCGTAGGGAGTGTTTTATAACCCAACCGGACAGCATTAGAACCGGAGATTTCAGACGGTGTTGCGCCTTTTAAATACGGAATAAAATATTTATCAACAAAAGCCTTTCTGGCATCATTATCAAGTGTATTATTTTTAATAAGATAATCTATATTATCCCAATAACGTACATCACCATGTTCTTCAACTGCATTTTCTAACATTTGAGATAATATAGACATTGCTACACGTAGTTGTTCAACAGTTTGACGTTTTTGATATTTAGTAACTAGATTAGGTATAGTCAACATTGCAACTACTCCGATTATGCCGAGGGTGATTAGAGTTTCTGCGAGTGTAAATGCTGGGCAT
>CATLEG010000071.1 GCA_949915775.1 uncultured Candidatus Melainabacteria bacterium
TCTTTCCCATAAGAATTTTCTGTCATAAAAAAGAGAATAAAACAAATTTTTAATTAAGATTTTACGATTCTAATTATGCCACTTTTAAATTATAACCTAAAGTTTTTAATATTTTAGCAAGAGTATCAACTCTCGGAACTCTTTTACCAGCAAAAATATCATATAGCATTGCTCTATCTATTCCGGCTTTTTCACAAAAACCGGAAATACTGTCTCGTGATTTTATAACCTTTTCTAATGAACGGAAAAAAGCATTAAAATCGCCATCATTAATATACTGCTCAAGAGCATCATTCATATATTCTTTTTGAAATTCTTCATCTTTCAATTGTTCTATTACAAAATCATTAAAATCAGTCATTTTTATTATCCTTCATATTTTTTATATACATTTTTGCAAGTTTAATATCTTTAGATTGTTTTGACTTATCTCCTGCATTTAATAGCAATACTATTAAATCATTTCTTATCGTATAATAAATTCTATAACCTTTACCTAATGTAAACCTCAATTCATAAAGATTAGATTCAATTTGCTTAAAATCGCCAAAATTATCATCATAAATACGTTCAAGCCTTCTGATAACTTTTACCCGCATAGATTTATCTAAACCTATTAACCACTCTTTTACCGGTTCTTTCCCATTTTGTAATTTATAAAACTTTATTTCTTTCACATATACATTGTAGTGTTTTTACTACAATATGTCAAGCCTATGTATTCAACTGATTTTATTTATAAAAAAACCGGTTTATAAAAACCGGTTTTATCTGCCATATGAGAATGAACTTTGAATATTTTTATCAAGCATACCCTGACAAGATTGATATTCGGCATCTATCATTTTCAACCTGTTTTGGTATTCTTGCATTTGCATATCAAGTTTTTGTTCTAATACTTTTAATTTTGCCTGCCGCTGCTGTAGAAGTTTAGTTGTTGGAGATTCGGGATCATAATCATTTCCAACCTGCATCAAATCACTTACTGACTGTGACAAACCCATTTTTGTCTGAGTAATCAACTGAATCTTATATTCAAGATCCAATCGTTGCTGCTGCAAATACATTAATCTGATTTGTGAGGTAATTAATCCCATTTTAGATTGTCCTTCTACCTTGTTTCGTTGAGGTTGTTACCCCTCAAGAATGTGTGCTGATTGTTTTCGGCAATCAACTGTTCCATTTTTTGAAACTGATGGCGGTGATAATTTAGTCTGTATTGCGCCATTTTCCGTTTCTTATTCATTGTCAGAAATTCTTTTATTCCTTCAACAAATGAATCTTGCATTGTTTTTATAGGATTCTTTCTTATCAGAAAGTTTTTTGAATATATCAAGAAGTCTACCAATCTTTTTATATTCATCTCTAAAGTATCACGAAGCATTTTTCTCCTTTACACTTTAGACCTACATGTATATAAAAACATTTTGAAATTAAGAATTGCCATGATTGAACAATTTTAATTAACATGTCTTAACATTTCAGTCTATATTTTTTTACATAATTCTATAACGACAAAATAAAAAAAAACTTTAATAAAATAAAAAAACTTGTAAATAAAATTTACAAGTTTTGGATTGCTTTACTATCACTTTCTATAGATTCTTTCAACATTTTCTTAACAACATCACCCTGAGTATCTAGCATTTTGCAAACAGTTTCGATATTGCGGACTTTATTTGAAAGAATTGTATCAGCATTAGCTGTAATATTTCCTGTAACATTTTGATAAGCAGAAAGCGCCGCAGATGATGTTCCTTGCATAAGATTTCCCATAACAAGTGCTGGAAGGCCATATTCACCTAGATACGGTGCAGCAGCCTGCATAATACCGCCCCAACCGGAAATTACACCGGCAACAGGCAATACTAAGTTTTTCATAGAAAATCCGTAACCGTTTGCAGCCCCAAGACCATATGCAGCAGCACTTGCAACATCCGCAATTCCGCCAATTCCTGAGGCATAACCTGTTGCAACACCGCTTTCACTGCCCCAGCCTGACACAATTGATGAAGCTCCGCCTGTGGCATAACCGCCTAAACCCCATGATATCGGTGCCGCCCCGCCGGGAAAACCGGAAAAATTATACAAAGAATCAATTCCGTAAGAAGAACCGCCATTAAACTTTGATGCATAAGAAGTTCCAGGAATGTTCATAGCTTCAGAAGCCCCAAAAACTGTCGCAAAAGATGATGGAGCAAGCAGACTTGCAAGGTTATACAAAAAGCCTCCGGTTGCCTCAAAACCGGTACCCATACCGCTTCCGGAAACTGTCAAATCACGAAGTTTATCATAAGTTTCCCACAACTGAGCTTTTGCCTCAGAACCGGCTGAACCAAATTTGTTTGCTATTACCAGATAACTATCATTTTTGTAAGACATTTTTTAACCTCTTTTCGTAACGGCTGAGTTCACCACAAACTAACCGCCGCGCTATTCGAATGTTTTGAATGTAGATTCGATATTCTTTTCAATAACTTTTTTAACCGCTTCCATTTCTGTCTGCAAAGCATCTTGCTCTGTATCAAGCTGTCTCAAACGGAGTTCTAAAGTCCTGTCCTGTTCTTGAATTTTTTCAGTTTTTGCATTAATATCAGCGATTTTCTTCTCATATACCTGCATATCATAATTATATTGATTCATTGCATCATTATATGCATTTTCATCGGTAATTGTTTCAGTATTCAGTGCATAAGTAATAGAAGAATCTTCATATCTTATAGTTTGCGGTCTGCCTGAATCGTCCACATCAACGAAAGCTCTCTGTTTTTTTTCAATTTTTGTTTTTACATTTTCAGCATCGTACATAGTTAATTTACTTTGATTTTCCGTTGGTTTAGTTTTATCAGGAGCACTGTTCATACAGGTAGTTAAATCTTCTAAAGTCGCAAAATATCTGTTTCCATGAGATTCCCATGTATAAATATTTTTAGATGATGAGAAATCGGCAGCAGGAAAATCTTTACAAATTTGTTCATACATTGTTTTTTGTTCTGCATCAAGAGGATCGTATGGCAAAACTTCGCTATTACCAACATATGAAGGAACATTTTGTTTAACTGAATAACTTGCCAAATCTGAACTGCCATTAGCCGCTTTATTTAAATCAGAGGCCGAAGCAAAGTTTAGCTGCCCCTGGGCATCAGTATATGTATAAATACTATCAACTTCAAATTTTGCAAATGAAGGATAATCTTTTACTATTTGTGCATAAACATCTTTTTGTTCTTGAATATTAGGATTGTATAGGGTTAATATTTGACCGTTAACAGTATAAGTACCTGTTGTTTCATCGTGGATAACATTATCTTTACTCACAATATCTTTCGAAGCTTTCGTTCCAAAATTAACCTGAGGATTGGTTTTCTTAGTTTCTACTCCAGTATAAACATCAGAATAATGATAATGAGAAATCATATAGTTATAACCATCTGGATCATTAGTTAATTCAGACATTTCAGTAATTGTTTCTTGATTCAAACCTTCAGTATATGAATATTGAAGTGTAGTATAGTCCTGTGTACTTGGAGCTGTAGGAACTTCAAGGGCTAATAATTCATTAAACGTATTAGCGCTCTGATTTGCAAGTGCGGTTCTTGCCTGGTTTATCTGCTGTCCTTCATATTCAACATTTGTTTTTCTTGCCGTTAAGCCTAAATATCTTGCCTGTGAAGCTGCCATACCCATAAAGCTGCTCTCCTTTTTATACTACCTATTTTGTTTTATAATGATGCTTTTTTATAAGTCAACATTTTATATTATACGGTATTAATATACAGATATATATAGGAAATAACAAAAAATCATTCATTTATATGATATTAAACAATAATTTCCTGCTCATTTTTATAAATAACATAACCTAAATTTGCTTTTGGAGGTTTTTTTAGATATTTGCGTTTAGTATAAATAACTCCTACTTTAGAAGATTGAGAACCTTTAGAATATTGTTTTGCAAGCTGTGCACATTTAAAAATCAAATCATCAGAAGGATTTTCGCATCTCAAAAGGACATGAGAGCCGGCGCAGTCTTTTGTATGAAACCAATAATCTTCGTCACGAGACAATTTAGACACGATAAAATCATTCTGTCTATTATTTCTACCAATAAAAATTTTACAATTGTCGATTTCCAATTCCATAGGTTCAATTGAAGATTTTGCAATATGTTTTTTTTCTGTTTGAGGCTCTATTTCATTACCAATATCTGCCAGCTCTTCAACAGTTTGTGCAATTTCAAGCGAATATAATAACTGCGCACAATAATTTACTTCTTCATTCAATGAAGTTGAAATTTCATTATATTTTTCTAATGCTATTTTATTTTTATTATAAAGTTTATAAAAACGATTTGCATTTTCTTTTAAAGTAAATGTCTTATCAAGTTGAATTGTTATATCACAATTATTTTCATAATCAAAAACATTAATTGATTCGGAATAATCGTTATTATTATAGAGATTTGCCATTATCAAATCACCATAAAGACGATATTTATTTACTTTTTCATTTGAAACAATTTGTTTCTTCATTTTTGCTAAAGAATTTTTAGCCTTACTTAACCTCTTATTTACAATTTGAATATATGAATTTTTTAATTTTTTAAATTTTTCATCATAAATACATTGCGCATAATAATCGTCAATCTGCTGATTATTTTCAAAAGCATTTCCATACCAGCAATTAGGCCGGCTTGACGGGTAAACATAAGGAAGTCCGCCGGCCATTTCTCTTTCCCGGCTTTTTTCGGCACCAACATTGTGTGCACAGCCTAAAATTATATTTTTTACTCCTCTGCGTAAAGTTTGGTCCGAATTTATATATCTTGTATCATTGTTTTCGTAATTATATAAAATAACATTTGAATATTTACCCATCAATTCTATAGCCAAACAAAGATATATTTTTTCAGACAACTCATTGTAAGTTTCTATATAAAACTCTAAAATCCTTTCATACTGAGGTTGTTCCGCCTGTGAAATAACAGCATTTTCTAAATATTTTCTAAGCAGCATACAAAACATCGGCGGTTTTTTAGGAATTTCGATAAGACGCTTTTGTTCATTTTCCTTACTCATAAAACTTACATGAAAACACTGAGGATTAATATTTATATAAAGCTTTCGCGTTTCGCCTTTATTCCTAAGTACAAATACAAAATCGCGTCTTGTTGGCTGCTGAATTTTTTGAATTCTTGCTCCATTTAAAAAATCTAAATTTTCTTCTAACCAATTTTTTAGACTTGAACTGTTGAAATTTATCATGTAAACATCTTACAATAAATAGATTCTGAAACAAGTTCAGAATGACAGTATTTATAAATTGACCTTACTACAAAAGTATGTTATATTTAATCAAAAGGAGAGTTTTATATGACTTTATGGGAAATTTACGTAATTGTTGGCTTGGTTTGCTTGATATGTGAAATGGTTTTACCATCAATGTTTTTCTTAAACCTTGCTTTTGCTGGTTTTGTAACAGCCCTGATTGCCTTAACCGGTATTGGCTGGATTAAATTAATACTTATTTTTGCGTGTTTATCAATACTTTTCATAATTTTACTTCGTCCAATTTTTCTCAGAAATAGAGAATCAAAACTTCAAGAAACCGGTATGGAAGGGAAATATATTGGTAAAATAGTCAGAGTTATTGAACCAATTGGAAAATATTCCGGTGCTATAACAATTTATGATGAAAGATGGGAAGCTCGCATTGAAGATGGTGAAGAAATTCCTGTAGGATGCGAAGTTAAAATTGTAAAATACGACAGCTTAGTTTTAACAGTAGAAAGAATATAAATAAATCCTGAAACAAGTTCAGGATGACAGGTATAGGAGGCTTTAGCCTCTTACAATAATTAAATCCGACGAATATCGTCAGAAAGGGTAAAAAATGAACTTATTACTATTTATTTTGTTAGCAGCACTTTTAGTTTATGTATTTAAAGGTATAATTATTGTACAGCAGCAGCAAGAAGTTATTATTGAAAGAATGGGACGTTACGAAAAAACTTTGCGTGCCGGCCCTAATTTTATTTTTCCAATTTTGGAAGCTCCAAGAGGAATTTTGAAAAAAGTCTCTCAAAAAGGATTGGATGGCAGAAATTTCTATTATCTTAAAGCTGTTGATAGAATAGATTTACGTGAACAAATGTATGATTTTCCGCGTCAAAATGTAATTACACGCGATAACGTATCTATTACAATTAATGCGTTAATTTATTTTCAAATTGTTGATGCAAAAAGTGCAGTTTATGAAATCGAGAATCTTCCCGATGCTATTGAAAAATTAACACAAACAACATTAAGAAATCTTGTTGGTCAAATGGATTTACAAGAAACATTAACATCTCGCGGAAAGATTAATGATGAATTAAGAACAACACTTGATGAAGCAACAAACAAATGGGGCGTTAAAGTTAATCGTGTAGAAATTCAGGATATTTTCCCGCCTGCTGATATTCAAGCTTCAATGGATAAATTGATGAAAGCTGACAGAGAAAAGAAAGCTACAATTACAGAAGCAGAAGGCTTGAAAGAAGCGGCTATCAGAAAAGCTGAAGGTGAAAAAGAAGCTGCAATCCGCTCAGCTGAAGGTGCAAAACAAGCAGAAATTTTACGTGCAGAAGGTATTGCACAAGCCCGCGTAATTGAAGCTGATGCTGAAAAAGAAGCTATTTCTAGAATTATCGGTGCATTAGCTGATAAAGGACAACCTGATAAATATTTAATCGCTATGAAATATTTAGAAACAATGACAGCAATCACAAGCGGAGAAAATAATAAAGTTGTTTATATGCCGTATGAAGCAACAGGAATTCTTTCATCTGTTGACGGTATTAAACAAATGTTTGATAAAAAATAGATGTTTATAAAAAAATTAGAAAACATATTTATAATATTAGCCGCAATTTTTGGTTTAATTTTCTTATTTGCCACTCCATATAATGGGGTGGCGGATGAGGAAACACACATGATGCGCAGTTGTGAAGTCGCTGATGGAATTTTTTATAATTTCAAAAATTCACAACCGCCAAAAGCCGAAAAATGTGATTACTTCATTCAAAAAGATTTATATTTAAGAAGGCCGGAAAGTAATTTTCACAATACATCGGGTTATTCACCTGTTTTGTATACATTTTCATCTATTGGATTGAATATAGGGAAGCATTGGGATAACGGGATTGTAATGTTTTATCTTGCGCGCCTGTTAAATCTTATTGTATGGATAACATTAACAGCACTTGCTATTAAAATAACACCGGTATTTAAATATCCATTTTTCTTTACTGCACTTTTACCTATGAATATTTTTGAAGGAATGTCACTATCTGCTGATTCTTTAAATAATGGATTTACTTTTTTATTTTTTGCATATATTTTCAAACTAATTTATGAAAAAACTGAATTATCAAAGAAATCGTTAAGTATATTATCTTTAATGAGTATATTTAGTGCATTTTTAAAAGGCGCAATATATCCGGTATTTTTATTTTTCTTCCTCCCAATAAAAAGACATAAAGCACTTTTTTGTTCACTCTGCATAATTATTACACTTGCTGTAATGTTTTTGGTTTCTGCAAATGCACCTGTATTCACCAACCCTGACCCCAATTGCAATGTAGAATATAACAAATTCCTATTAACACATAATCCTTTTGATTTTCTATATAAATTTGGAGTTCGTATTGCAACAGGAATACCATGGTATACAGCAAGCTGTATAGGAATTTTAGGATGGTTAAATATTAATCTTTCTGGAATTTATATAATTACAGTATTAGTATTTCTCGGACAATTCATTGTATTTCCGGAAAAGAAAGTTACCGATGCTCAAAGAATAACTGCATTTATAATATTTGCAGGTTATACAACACTTATGCATATTTATTATTACATAATTTGGAATGCGCCCGCTTATCATAAAATTTTAGGAATACAGGGAAGATATTTTATACCGCTTCTTCCTCTATTATTTATATCATTTACACGCAACAAAACCGAAGTCTCTGCAACTTTTCAAAAAAATTACAAAATATTTATAATTATATATATAACAACTATCCTTATTTACAGTTCATTTGTTCTGTTAAAACACTATCAATACCCGTTTACAGAGTTTATATATAAAATAATGTTATAAAAATTCAACTTATTCGCTTTAAAACCAAAACCCGCTTTAAAATTTAAGCGGGTTTTGTAATATCTTAACGTTTAATATTTCGCAACAAATATTTTTTTAGACCTGCTAGTTTCAATTTATCTTCAACACTATTTTCATCTTTTGATAATAAATCATCATTCCTGTAGCGATTATATTCATCTTCTGTAATATCAAGCTTTGGCATAACTTCTACCTTTTTTCGGGTAATACTGTCTGATATATCATATGCATAATCACTCTTCCAATAACCTGGTTTTTCATTTTCTTCCACTATTTTGCGAATTTCTTCATCAGTTTCATCCTTAAAAGGAAAATACTCTTTCGTTACAACAGATTCATCAGTACCATAATAACACATCTGTGAAGAATCATATTGTGACTCAGAGATTACTTTAACATTCTCTTTGCCCCACAAACCCTTAAAATTAGCCGGAACATTCTGGCTTGCCGAAAAACCAATACTCATTATTCTCATATAAACCTCCTTATGAAACACATGGAAATTCTAAATAAAAAATTTTAATTTTTCAACAAATATTGCTTTATTTATTAATAAAAGTTTAAAATATTTTTCTTTTTTTTCATGTTTTTGCTAAGATTTAATTAAGTCTGTATTAAATAAAAAGGAAGATAGAATGATTAAGACAAATTTTAAAGACCACAACTGCGGAGAGCTTAATTTAAATAACTTAAATGAAGAAGTTACACTGTCGGGGTGGGCATCAACAATCCGCGATTTAGGCGGTATTCTTTTCATTGAATTGAGAGATAGATCAGGGTTTTTCCAACTTGTTGCGAACCCTCAAATCAACCCTCAAGTTCATAAAATTTTTGAAAAAGTAAGAACTGAATATGTTATAAAAGTTAAAGGAAAAGTTTCAAGAAGACCGGAAGAAACTTACAATGAAAAATATCCAACAGGACAAGTTGAAATGTATCCGGATAGTGTTGAAATTCTTTCTGAAGCAAAAACATTACCATTCGTTCTTGATGACGAAAACGTTTCAGAAGATGTTCGTTTGAAATACAGATATCTTGATATTAGACGTGAAGAAATGAAATCAAAACTTATTCTTCGTCATGAAATCGTTAAAGCTGCAAGAAATTATATGAACAATTTAGATTTTCTTGAAGTTGAAACTCCAATTTTAATCAAAACAACTCCGGAAGGTGCAAGAGATTACCTTGTTCCATCACGTGTTCAAGAAGGTAAATTTTATGCACTACCTCAATCTCCACAAATTTTCAAACAACTATTAATGGTTGGCGGACTTGAAAAATATTACCAAGTTGCGAAATGCTTCCGTGATGAAGATTTACGTGCCGACAGACAGCCGGAATTCACTCAAATCGATATTGAAATGTCTTTCGTTGAACAACAAGATGTAATTAATGTTGTAGAAGGACTTATCGTCGATACATTCAAAGCCGCAGGTGTTGAAGTTAAACCTCCATTTATTCAAATGCCTTGGCAGGAAGCTATGGATAGATTTGGTTCTGACAAACCGGATACCCGTTTTGGATTGGAACTGTTTGATATCGGAGATATTATTCTTCAATCTGATTTTCAAATCGTTAAAAATACACTTGAAAACGGCGGTATCGTTCGCGGTATAAGAATTCCGGGCGGTGCAAAATTCTCAAGAAAAGATATTGATGATATCACAAAACTTGCTGTATCATTCGGCGCTAAAGCTCTTGCTAACATTATTTACAATGAAGACGGTACAGCAAAATCTCCTGTATTGAAATTCGTTACAGAAGAACAAGCAAAACAAATTCAAGAACGCGCGCAAGCTCAAGCCGGCGACATTATCTTCTTTGTAGCTGACAAACCAAAACTTGTATATGATATTATGGGAAGATTAAGATTATACTTTGGAAAACGTCTTGATTTAATTGATGAAAGCAAACATAATTTATTATGGGTTGTAGACTTCCCGATGTTTGAATGGTCTGATGAAGAAGGTAGATTTATGGCAATGCACCATCCATTCACATCGCCTTGTATCGAAGATTTAGACAAACTTAAATCAGGCGATTTAGGTAATGTAAAATCTATTGCGTATGATATTGTATACAATGGATGTGAACTTGGCGGCGGTTCTGTAAGAATCCACTCACCAGAAGTTCAATCGGAAATATTTAAAGCTTTAGGATTAACAGAAGAAGAAGCGAAAGAAAAATTTGGCTTTATGGTTAATGCTTTACAATACGGTACA
>CATLEG010000072.1 GCA_949915775.1 uncultured Candidatus Melainabacteria bacterium
TCACCCGAATTCTTACAACTCGCAAGCTCGTTGAGAATTCTACCCTCTGCTTGGTTGCTCGCGTTAAACGGCAATTCCGCATTTTGCCGCAGAGCCTCTGGCTCCTTGCAAAAATGCTCCAGCCTCGGCTCGCAATCCGCTCCCAGAGGTAGAGGGGATATAGTAATGTTCCCTCTCCTGTAGGAGAGGGAACAATTATTTCGTGTGCACAGCACACCGTAAAGAAATTATCGACTTAACGTCCTAACGTCTTAAAGACTGATAATACCCCTCACCCTAGCCCTGTCTTGGATTTGCTCCACGCTCACAGCATTTCGCTTATTGCACATACGTGCACCTCGCTCAATCTGTTCGCTATCCGGACTCGTTTTACTCCGTCCGTCCGCAAATCCGCTCTCCCTCAAGGGGCGAGGGAACATGTTTCGTGTGCACTGTTACGAACTTATCGACCTATCGTCTTAACGTCTTAAAGATTAATAAAAATCTTCCCTTACAAAAGGAGGGAGTTCAAAAGTTTGTCATCCGGAACTTGTTTCTATTTTGCATCTTTTATTACAACAATTGTATCTTCAATTTCAGTCTTCAAGTAATCAAGCTGCTGGTTTATTACATTATCGTTGTATAAATATCCTGCCCCGGTATATGCAAGATAAGGACGATATTTCTCAGCCTCAGAGCGTAAAGTTGCAACAGATTTTGCATGAGTATTCAAAGTTAACAATTTTTGAAATGATATAAAACTGCTTTCCGGCATTCCGTTATATTTTTCTTGTAAATATTCTACTGTTTTATTTAAAAAATAAACTTTTGCATTAAATCTTTGTACATTATAATTATCATCAATACATGACAAAATATTTTCTAATTGACCTAAAATTTCATTCAAATCGGTTAAATACGGAGATTTTTTATCCTGTTTAAGAATTATGTTTACAAATGCAGGATTGTCACGAGGAATTGGTTTTAATTCTTCTGCGGAGTTAAATTTCTTAGAATTTTCATAAAGCGGTTTTGTTTTTTTTGTTTCAGTTCCCGCAAAATTTTTTGACACATCAGGTAAAGTTCCTACATAACCTTTACCTTCATTATCATAAGATTCTTTTGGCTCAACAGAATCTTTTTTCCAGCCCCAGCCATAAGATGCGGTAGTTGAAAACATTATAAGAAGTATTAAAACAAATAGCTTTCTCATACCACTATTATAATGATTTCGGTTAGAAAATCATCATTTGTTTAAAGTACAAATGTAAAAATATGTAACAACATTGTTCAAATCTTTAAAGTTTTTAGAAAAACATTCCGATAAATAATTTGTTACTAAGATTATAAGGAGTGTGTACTCATGGATGAAAAAAATTTTACTGATATGGAAGATTTGATGCTTGATTATGGAGAAATGACAAGTTTTGATTTTAATTCAATGGATTACAAACAGGTTAGAGAGTTGCAAAGAGTTACTGACAGCGAATATTCAGACAAGCCCTATGCGTTTAAATATGGAAATTTTGATTTGGTAGATATGATTCATGCATTCATTACCCAAAATCAAAAAGGTAATGCTTAAAAGGAGGAAATGTGAACAGTAAAGAACTTTTTGAAAATGACTGTTTTCCTCTATTTTGGCTGGAAGACGAAGAGAGATTTGAAGAGCCGCAAGTAGTGCCTAGAAAAGATTTAACAACATTACTTGCAGAGCTCGAAGATATTAAAAACAGAATTGATGAAATTTCAGCAAAAGAATGGCATTTAGCAAAACTTTGGAAATTTCACAAAGCAAATTTCACTACACATTAACGGCTGCGAGATTTGGGGCAGCAAAAATTGACGTCAGATATTTCTGACGTTTTTTTTGCAAAATATATGTCCTTTGTCTTAAAGTTATAAAATAAGCTTCTTTTTTACCCTTGACAAACCCTGAAAAATCGTAAATAATGGAATAGAAGAAAAATTGAAGCTTGGAAGAACGGAAGTCAAGAGGTCAAGCTATTAAAGGTGCTTCGCACAAAAATAAGTTTCTGACTTGTCATCTTCTTGCCCTCAGAGCAACTAAGGAGGTATTTTATGTTTAACAAAACTTCACACATCGCCCCCCCCCCATCGGCCGTCTAGCAAGGATTTTGGACTGGTTTTGGTGTAAAATTTTCGTCATCCTGAGCAAAGCGAAGGATCTCAAACCCACCCCTACCCCTCCCTTACAAAAGGAGGGAACAGAAGAATTACGTCATGCTGAATTTATTTCAGCATCTCAAGTTAACCCTCTCTCTTGGAGAGGGAACAAAGTCAAATCCGCTCTCCCTTATGGGGCGAGGGGAAAATGTGCCTTTACACTCGCAGAGACCTTGATAACTTTGGGTATAATCGGTATTGTGGCGGCAATTGTTATTCCAAATCTAATCTATAAATATAATGAATATGTTACTGTTAATAAAGTTAAAACTTTTTATTCAAAATTTAGTAATGCTGTTCATATGTTTCAAACAGAACAGGCTTGCGAAGAAGATATAAGAGATTGTTTCCCGGCTAGAACATCAGAAACTTATAATTCTTCTGAGTATTTTGCCGGTATTGCAAAATATCTTAATGTTATTGATAGTATAAAACCCGGTGAACGTATTACTCAAAAATGGGTTCCGGAGAAGTCATATTCAATTAAGGGTGAGGCGCTTCAATCAGTGGCATTGATGAATCGTACTAATGGGTATAATCTCTTAGCAAATACTTATTTATTAGCTGATGGAATTGTTTTAAGTGTTAATATAAATAATGCAAATGTAAGCGGCAGCTCGGTTATTTTTGATGTTAATGGCCCCAAAGGTCCAAATCGGTTGGGGAAAGATCAATTCCCAATTGCTCTTGGCGGCTCGACTGGTACTACAGGTGCTAATGCACTACCGGAAGAGCTTAGAAATAAACCAAATATGAAAAAAGTTAGCCCATATTATGGAATAGGAGATAATAAATCCGGAACCTGGAATACAAATCAAATTGGGCTTTGTTCAATTGGCTGGGGTGGAGATTGTGACAGCGATGATATATCATCTCCTACTGCGTACGTTTTATATCATGGCAAATTGCCAAAATTCAAAGATTTCGGTTATCCCGACAAACCATAAATTATTTATTTGAATAATCGGCAGTTCCAGGGAAAGCATTAGAACCGGTTGCTTTTCTTGTAATCCAATATTGAATTTTCGGAATAAATGTTGATAAGAATGCTGCTGATATTGCAAAACCAATACCCCAGTTTGCTGCATTTTTAATATAATTTTCACGATTAACTTTTTTGAGTAAATCGGCAGTAATTTCACCATTTTTAGCTTTTTTGATAATGGTTTCAATATAATCAGCCATTTCTTTTTGTTTTTTAGTAAATGTTTCTTGTGAAATAAATACAAAATCTTTGTCAAATCCGGCTTCGCTAACTTTTCCTGTAAATAGATTTTGGTCTGATGTTGAACATCTAAATACATTTTTCAGGAATTCAGGCATATTTATTGCACCGTCGGTAAATACATCCAGAATTTGTTTTTCGGAAATCATTGCTTTTCCTTCAAGTTTTGGTTGAAGTTCTGACATACCGCGAGCTAACTTTTTAATTTTTTCAATATTTGCTTCCGGATATTTAGTTTTTACTTCGTCAAGAAGTCCGATAAATTTGTCAACTTCTAATACCCCTTTATTTTCTCGTAATGCTTTAGAAATAGAAGGAGTTATATATGCTTTTTTATCAGGATTTCCAAGAACAAATTCTCTGAATGCATCTGTTGACATTTTACCGCCATTGACTTTCAATACTTCATTCATATGGTCGGTAACTTGTTGTGCCGCAACAGGGTCTAACCTAGAACCTGATTTGCTGCCTTGAAGTTTATTAAGCATAAATGCGATTACCGGCATATTGAACATATAGAAGTAACTTGATGAAATGTCGCGGAATAATACCTCGGTACGTTCATATTTGTTGCGTGCGCATGCGCCTCTGCCGACCCACACACCTAAATCTGTTGATAATAAACCGTATTTAGGATTATTTTCAAAACTGTATGCAAGTGACATTAATGTTTGCGGATTTATTGCACCAAAACTTACATCTTTTTTATCTTTTTGAAGGAATTTATCCATTGAATATTGTTGGTTTGTGTTCACCGAATTCTCAGTTTTTTTACTATTTTGGGTCTTTTGTCCGTCGGCATTCTTTTTCATTATATGTTTTGTTATGCCTTGATTTACTTTTGGTAAAACAATACCTACAAGACAGTTTGCAAGAAGGATGCTTGTCATTACTTTGCCAAATTTATATCTTGCAATCATTTTTTCAATACCGTCAGGATTATTTTTTAGCTCTTTTTGGAATTGGTTTTTATATTTTTTAATGAAATTTTTCACAGGGTTACGTAATTCGTCTTTGCCTGTCTCAAAATCAGTTTGTGGCAATTTAAATACTTTTTTGCCTATAAATTTATCAATTAAATGGTTAAATAACGGAACTCCGCTAAACCAGAATGCCGCACCAATCATTTCTTCTGTCAAACGTTCTCTGGCTTCTGTATAACCGCCTCTTTTGTAAGCTTGATAAGTTCTTCCGCCTTCTACAAAAGCTTCTAAAAGCATAACAGGCGCAATAGAGCGGCTGGCTAATCCTCTTACAAATTTACGGCCATAAGTGAAATTTTTTAAAGTCTGATTTGGGGTTACTTTTATTTCCATAGTGTTAATTATAATATCTCTCAAGATTAGTTTTTGCTAAAAAATTTTATTTTTTTAAAATATTGTTACATATCAGTAAAGAATTGTTAAATTTATTACCTGAAATAACAATGTTTTTTATTTACAGTTTTTTGGTATAATAAAAATAGAAGGTGTATAATGATTAGTTCAATAAATGGCAGTGAAAAGCGAAATGATTATAAAATTAAAACTGCTGTGGCAGCGACATCAATTCTTGCAACAGGTGCGGCGCTTGCTCATATTGCTAAACGTCAGGGTTTTTCACTTTCACCTTCTGCAATCAAAAAAACACCTGTAAAAGATTGGGCAGTATTTAAACTTTACAATAAAAATAAACCTGACAGAAAACTTGTAGAACTTGAAGAAAAAGAAATTTTTGAACTAGCAGCAGCATCTGTTCTTGGCGGTTTGACCGGCGGACTTATTTTTGATGATAAGAAATATAGAAAATCTAAAATAAGAGAGTCTGTAAATCAGCTTTTAGGTAATGTTGCAGTTCCGATAGCATGTGTTGGAGCAGTTTCCAGATTATATAAAGCCCATAAAGAAACAATTCTTTCAAAGATTCCTCAAATTACCGAAACTGGAAAAGTTTCTCGTTTATTTAATAAAGTTTTAAAAGGAATACCATTTTCAATTGCTACTATTGTTTCTCTTGGAACAGGTATTATATTAGGAAATAAGGTTTCTAATTATTTGAATGAAAAAGTTTTCCATAAAAAAGTAGATAGAGAAATCAAAGGTTCAGATTTTGCGCCGCATGTAGATGACATTGGTATGGCTGTATCATTGATGGCTGAAAAATCTAAAGGCGCATCTTTTATAACAAGAATTGTACCGGCATTTTTATGTGTACCGGGTTATGAAGTTGGCACTCATAGAGATTAAACTTCAAAACGAGAATAAATCTCTTTTATGTTTTTCAAAAACTCTTCTTTATTAAAGATTTCGGTAATTTCAACAGATGTTAAATAAGTTGTAATTTCACTGTCATTTAAAAGATTTTCTCTGAAATTTCCGTCATTTTCAAACGCATTTAATGCATTTCGCTGGACAATGCGATAAGCTTCTTCGCGAGTTAATCCTTTTTCCACAAGTTTTAATAAAACTTTTTGAGAAAAAACAATTCCACCAAATTTATCTGTATTTTTAAGCATATTTTTCTCATGGACAACAAGATTTTGAACAATATTATTAAATCTGTTCAACATAAAATCTACTAGAATCAAGCTATCCGGGAAAATTATACGTTCCGCAGAACTGTGTGAAATGTCTCTTTCATGCCAAAGTGGAATGTTTTCTAGCGCAGCAATTGAATTAGCTCTTACAACACGTGCCAAACCACACAAATTCTCTGATAAAACAGGATTTTTTTTATGAGGCATAGCAGAAGAACCTTTTT
Source organism: uncultured Candidatus Melainabacteria bacterium (assembly GCA_949915775.1). Classification (GTDB taxonomy): domain Bacteria; phylum Cyanobacteriota; class Vampirovibrionia; order Gastranaerophilales; family Gastranaerophilaceae; genus Stercorousia. The sequence goes on from CATLEG010000072.1 coordinate 6,131, forward strand.
GGTTTTTCCCAAATCCTTCTTCAACTTCCAAAACTTCTGTTCTTTGTAAATGTCTTATTTCTATTGCAAATTGTTCAATTACACTCGCAATTAAAGCTAGTGACTGCATAAAATATGCATGATAATCTCTTGCAATAATTTGTGTAGAAATTTTTGCCGGACGTAAATTTAGATTGCGGCAGGTAATTTTTTCAATTTCCGGCGGGATATTACTGTAAGTTCCAACCGGCCCTGAAATCTGACCAACTTTTATTTCATCAAGTGCATGAATAAAATTAGCTCGCTGACGTTCTAGAATATCAATCCAACTGCAAATCTTAACGCCAAATGTCATAATTTCAGCATGAATGCCATGAGAACGACCGATACAAACAGTGTTTTTATGCTTTTTTGCCAAATCTTTTAATGATTGAATAGCTGCATCTAAATCTTTTAGAATAATTTTACCGCTGTCTTGAATTTGAAGTGCAAATGCTGTATCAATAACATCAGAACTAGTCATTCCGACATGCATATATTTTGCTAATTCGCCAAGATTTTCATTAACATTTGTCAAAAAAGCAATAACGTCATGTCTTACTTCTGCCTCAATTTCGTCGATGCGTTTTAAATCAAATTTAGCTTTAGTTTTTAATTCCTCAATGTCTTTTTTGGGAAAAGTACCTAATTCAGCATAAGCTTCTGCTACAGCAATTTCTACATCAAGATAGTATTGGAATTTAGATTGTAAATCCCAAATTTTTTTCATTTCTTCACGTGAATATCTATCAATCATAAAATTATTTTAACATGAAAAATTTATTTAGATTTATTTAATTTACACCAAAACCTAGTTAAAACTGCCTCCGGCTTTTCGAATAAATCCATTATTCTTAATCTTTCGGTTTTTATAAATTTTGTATTGATTTGATTTTATCAAAATTTACATAATATCTAATTATTTGGGCTAATTCATATTGAAATTGTACTTGTAAAAATTGAACGTGTTTTGGAACATATTTATTTTCTTGATTAATAATATAAGTGGTTATACAAAATTTTAAATAACATATTTCAAAATCTCTAATATATTCATAAACTCCCATTATATTAACCTTTCTTTAAATTTGATTACTGTATAATTGTATTAGATTACTAAATGATTTAATTTATGTCAAGTTATAAATATAAATATTATACTTTTGATATGATAATCTGTAAATTAGATGACTTATTATGGGAACATAGAACGACCGCAAAAGAGGTTTCTAAAAAGACTGGTATTAGCGAGAATACCTTATCTTTATTAAGAAATAACAATACAACAAGATATGATTCTAAAACTCTTGATATGTTATGTAGTTACTTTAATTGTAAGGTTTCTGATTTATTGGAATATGAACCATAATAAAGAATTTTAGAAGAAATATAGTTTTATTAAAACTTTTTAAATTTTAAATATTTCTTTATAATAGATTGCCAAAATAGTTAAATTCTTATAAAATTATTAAATAAGGATTTGTAAAATGAGCGAAAAACGTATCTTAATAGTTGATGACGATGATGAAATCAGAGAACTTTTAGAGTTTGATGTTAGAGAAAGCGGTTATTTTGTTGATACTGCATCTGACGGTATGGAAGGACTTAATAAGGCTTTAAATAACACTTATGATTTGATTTTACTTGATGTTATGATGCCTAAGATGAATGGATTTGATGTCTGCAAAAATATTCGTCAGGCAAAACTTGCTATTCCTATTTTAATGCTTACGGCTAAAGGTACGATTGATGATAAGACTGAAGGGTTTGACTGCGGGGCAGACGATTATCTTGTTAAACCATTTGATATTCAAGAAGTTTTATTGAGAATTCGTGTTTTGTTAAGACGTAATCAAATTGAAGATAAAACAGCTTTATCAGATGAAGTATTAAAAGTTGGAGATATTGAAGTTTTTCCTGAAACATTAGAAGCTGTTATTGTTAATAAAAAAGTGAAACTTACTCCGACTGAATTTGAGATTTTATACTGTTTAATGCAGCATTTTAATAATTCTGTTAAACTTGCAACTCTTTTGGATGAGGTTTGGGGTTATGACAGCAACGAAGATGTTAGAATGCTTAGAGTTCATGTTGGTGGATTGAGAAACAAGATTGAACCTGATACTAAACATCCAGCGTATTTGCATACGGTTACAAATGTAGGTTACAAATTAACTCCGTTTAAGGAAGGTTAATTATGTTTGGCAAGCATCTAAAAATTGTTGAACAGATTGCAATAGTTTTTCTTTTTGCTGTTGTAATTCCTATGACAATCAGCGGATTTATTATAAACAATATTAACCAGCATTCAATGAGATATCAGCTTAGAGAATCTGCTGTTTTGATTGCTAATATGGTTTCTGACGAGATTGATTTCTTTAATATGACGGTTAACAGCAATCTCGAACATATTGCATTTTCATTAAAATATCTTCCGACAAAAGAGGCAAAAAACGCTTATTTAAAATCTTCTGTTGAGAAAATTCCTGATTGTGAAAAATTGGAAATTGTTTATTCTGATAAGAAACTTGAAGATATTCATCAAGTTAACAAACAAGCCAGAAAAGCAACTATTCCGGTTAAAATTTCTGAGAACATATATCTTGTTGCAACTTATAAGCTTGATGCTGTGAAAGATGAGTTGTTTAGATCATTGCAAGATGACAAAAGACAAATTTATGTTCTTACAAATGACGGAACTTTGATTGCAGAACACAATTTTACAACAGAAGCTTATAATAAAACTATTTCACTTTTACCTAAAAAACTTAAAAAAGATAAACCAATAATTTTTGGAGATGTAAAAAACCAACCGCTTGTTTATGTCTCAAAAGACGAGCCTAAAATAACAATTATTGTAAATACTACTGAAAAAGTTACTAAAAAAGCTATTACAAATAACAGTTGGAAAATTATTTTGTCCTGTCTTTTTGCAACATTTACAATAATTTTGGTAATCGGACTTTATACTTATTACCTTTATATAAATATAAGACAGCTTTTTAAAGGTATAATTGCAATTTCAAAAGGAAATTATGAGCGGCAGATTAGACTTTTGACTACTGCATTTACGCCGCATGAAATTATATTTCTTGCTTTTGAATTTAATCGTATGGCAACAGAAATTCATAAATCTTATATTCAGTTGAAAAAAAATAATGTGGAACTTAAACAGTTAAATGAATTTCGTTCAAATCTTATTGATACAGTGAGTCACGAGTTGAGAACGCCATTAACCAGTATTCAAGGGTATACAACACGTTTGATGCGGCAAGATATTGTGATAGATGAAGAAACTCGGCAAAAATCTTTAAGGATTATAAAAGAACAATCAGAACGTCTAAAACGTCTTATTGAAGATTTACTTACAATTCCTGATATTGAGGGCATGCGGCTTCGTACTAATAATGAACAGGTTTGGCTGCCTGAAATTTTGGAAGAAGCTCGTGTTTTAATTAAAAATAAAGCAAAAAAAGAAATTATTTTTAACTTGAATGAAGAATTTCCGCTGGTGCAAGGTGATAAAGACAGACTTGTTCAAGTTTTTGTAAATTTACTTGAAAATGCCTCAAAATATGCATCAGAAGATTCAAAAATTATTGTTGACACTCAAATTTTAAAAGAAAAGGTAAAGATTTTTGTAAAAAATGATTGCGAAGTTATTCCGCCTGATAAATTGAATAAATTATTTGAAAAATTTATTCGTCTTGATGACAATACAACAAGAACTACGCGTGGAACTGGATTAGGCTTATTTATTGTAAAAGGACTTGTTGAAGCGATGGGCGGTGAGATAACTTTACATAGTGATGAAAATTGCGGTTTTTGTGTAGAAGTATCTTTAAAGCTTGTTGTATCAGAGGTTTTGAAATGAAACGTGCAATAGAAATTGCAAAACAAGCAGATGGTGAAATTCCAGTAGGTGCAATTATTGTAAAAGATGATGAAATTATTGCATCAGCTTTTAACAGAAAAGAAGAATTAAATGATGTAACCGCGCATGCAGAAATTCTTGCTATACGTGAGGCTTCAAGAAAATTAAACCGTTGGCGGCTTGATGATTGTGAAATGTATGTAACTTTAGAACCTTGTCCGATGTGTGCCTGGGCAATAATTTCATCACGTATAAAAACGGTTTATTTTGGCTCTTATGATTTGAACTATGGCGCGTTAGGCTCA
>CATLEG010000073.1 GCA_949915775.1 uncultured Candidatus Melainabacteria bacterium
GTAAGTTCGCATTTCGCTCACTAACAAATTCTACCCTCTCACAAAGAGAGAGGGTAAAATATGGGTTCACTCTGGCAGAAGTTTTTTCACCCTGCCGGAAGGTTAAATTAAACTTTGGGTTTACTCTAGCAGAGGTTCTAATCACCCTCGGCATAATCGGGATTGTGGCGGCGGTGACTTTACCAATACTTATTCAAAAACATCAAAAACAAGTTCTACATAATCAATTTAAAAAAGCATACACTGAATTAAATCAAGCTTCTCATTTGTTTTTGTTAAATGAAGGGATATCAGTTACCGACTTTGATACTAATAGTACTCCCCAAAAAGTTATTGAAAAATTTATGACATATTATCAAAATTCACATATTAACACTGCTCACCCTCGATGGAAAAAAATCACTGGTGATTATATTCCTGGTAACCCTCCTTGTGATGAAGGTGGATTATACCAGTGGGAAGACGATATAGGCAGATATTATCAAGTAGATAACGGACATGTATCTCAAAATCAATTAAATGGACCAAAAATTTGTATCGATATAAATGGGGAAAAAGGACCAAATAAACTTGGATATGACTATTTTATATTTATATTTTTAAACAATGGACAAATTGCGCCTTACACCGGTGGATCTTTTTACGGACAAACACGACAGCGAGACGAAATCTTTGCTGCACAAAATTGTTCTTTTGATAATCTTGAGATTGAAGGTGGTCTAAATTGTGCGTATTTTGCACTCATAAATAAAAATCCATACGGTAATGGTGATTATTGGAATGATTTTTTGAAATAAAAAGAGATTGAAGTTATAAAACTTCAATCTCTTTTTATATTTTATATCAGTTATTGAACTGAAGCTTTTTCTTCGTCTGTTACGCCTTTGATGGTTAGGTTTACTCTGCCTTTATCATCAATTTTAACAACCTTAACAATTACTTCTTGACCGATTTGAAGATGCGGTTCAATTGTTTCAATACGTTCTTGACAAACTTGAGAAATATGAACCATACCGTCTTTACCCGGTGCAAGTTCTACAAAGGCGCCGATTGGAATAATTCTTACAACTTTTCCTTTCAAAACCATTCCTTGTTCAGGTTTGAAAGTTAGTTCTCTAATCATTCTTTTAGCGATTTCAGCGCCTTCTTGATCGTTAGATGTAATTGTAACTACACCTGAATCTTGAATATCAATTTCAGCGCCTGATGCATCTATGATTGCACGAATTTGTTTTCCGCCAGGTCCGATAACTGTTCCGATATCCTCTGTCGGAATTGTCATTGTAGAAATGCTTGGTGCAAATGGAGAAAGTTTTTCAGCCGGAGCAGTAATAGCTTTTCTCATTTCACCTAAGATATGAAGTCTGCCTTCTTTAGCTTGAGCTAAAGCGCGGCGCAATGTATCATTTGCAATACCTTTTGCTTTCATATCCATTTGAAGAGCTGTAATTCCTTCGTCATTACCGGTAACTTTAAAGTCCATATCGCCTAAAAAGTCTTCGATACCTTGAATATCAGTCAATACAACCGGTTCTTTTCCTGCTTCTGTAATCATACCCATTGCTACGCCGCCAATCATACATTTTACAGGAACACCTGCATTCATTAATGCCATTGATGAACCGCAAGTTGAAGCCATTGATGTAGAACCGTTTGATTCTAATACATCAGATGTTACGCGGATTGTGTAACCAAATTCTTCTTGTGATGGAAGTGCTGGAATATTAGCACGTTCTGCCAAATTACCATGACCAACTTCACGTCTGCCCGGTCCTCTTAGAGGTTTAACTTCACCTACAGAGAAACCTGGGAAGATATATTTATGCATATATGTTTTTTCAGTTTGAGGATCAACACCATCAAGTTCTTGTTTCATAGCAGGACCAGCTAAAGTTGCAACTGATAAAACTTGAGTTTGACCTCTTGTAAATACAGCTGAGCCATGTGCTCTTGGCAAAACACCAACTTCGCACCAGATAGGACGAACATCATGCGGTTTTCTGCCGTCAGCTCTTACGCCTTCGTCAAGAATCATTGTACGCATAATTTTCTTTTCTGCATTTTTAAATTCTTCAGCAACGAAATCAATTCCTGTTTCTTCCATAATTTTTTTGCTGTAATCATCTTCAGGAAGAGCATCGATTTTTTCTTTAACAAGTTTTTTCGCTTGTTCAAGTTTTTCTTGTCTGTATGCTCTGTCAAAGTTATGATAAGCATCAAAAATCATATCATGAGCTGTTTCGTCAATGATTTTTTTGATTTCTGTTGTGTCGTAAGGGTTAACAAATTCTTCTCTTTCAACACCGCATTCTTTAGCAAAAGCAATTTGAGCTTCACATTGTTTTTTGATTTCAACTTGAGCAAACTCAACAGCAGCCATAATATCGTCTTCTGTGACAAAGTTACATCCAGCTTCTACCATGATAACGCTGTCATGAGTACCTGCAACAACAATGTCTAAATCTGATTTGTCAGCTTGTTGATGAGTTGGGTTAGCAATTAAGTTTCCATTTTCATCTTTAGAAACTCTAACTGCACCGATAGGTCCTTCAAAAGGAGCTCCTGAAAGCATCAATGCACAAGAGGCACCTAACATAGCCAATGTATCAGGCTGATTTTGCTGATCATAGCTAAATAGTTGAGCTACAATTTGTATATCATTTCTGTATCCTTTTGGGAAAAGTGGTCTGATTGGTCTGTCAATTAATCTTGAAACCAAGATTGCTTTATCGCCAGCTTTTCCTTCTGAACGGTTGTAACCGCCAGGGATACGTCCAATTGAAGACATTCTTTCTTCATAGTCAATTAGTAATGGGAAAAAGTCAATCCCTACACGAGGTTCTTTAGATACAACACAGTGTACAAATAACATTGTATCACCGCATCTTACAGTAACTGAACCATTAGTAGATTGAGCATATTTTCCGGTTTCAACGGTAACTGTTTTCCCGCCGATTTCAATTTGGAATTGTTTTGTTTCCGGTATTGTCATACTTACCTTTCTCGCACTTTTCTGGTGCGTTTTTGTTATACACTTCTAATGTTCAGTATAATTATACAGCAAACACTAAAGATTACAAGAATCAATATCTTTTTGTATTTGAGTTTTTAGCTCATTAAGAGACTTGAACTTTTTTTCAACTCTTAACATTTTATTAAAATTGACAGTTAAAATTTCGTCATAAATATCTTTATCAAAATCGAATATATGTACTTCTAAAACCGCATCTTTGCCGTTTAATGTAGGGCGTACTCCAAAATTTGCAATACCTTTGCCATAATTTGTCTCAACGGAATAAACTCCAAAAGGTAATTCAATTAATTCAGGCGGATATATAAGATTTGCTGTATTAAATCCTATAGTTCTTCCGACTTGATTGCCTTTCACAACTTCACCTGTTATAGAGAATTCATAACCGAGCATTTGATTTGCTTTTTCAATATTTCCTTTTAATAATAAATTTCTAATAGTTGTACTGCTTATAATTTCATTATTTAATTTTTGAGATTGAAGTTCGAAATATTTATAACCATACTTTTTAGAATTTTCTTTCAAAAATTTCACATCTCCGGATTTTTTACAGCCGAAATTGTGATTCCATCCTGTTGAAATAGAACAAGGCGTGAAATGATTTACCAGAACATCTTTTAAATAATCTTGAGCAGTAAGTCCTGCAATACTTTCAAAATTCAGTTCATATAGATAATCCACACCCATCTGTTCAATTTTTCTTTCACGTTCTATACGCGTAAGTATATATTTTGGAGTAATACCATGCAAATAACAGCAAGGATGATCGACAAAAGTTATTACAGCAGATTTGCCGCCATTTTCTTTTGCATAATCCACAGCACTTTTTATTACAGCTTGATGACCGAGATGAACTCCGTCAAAAAAGCCTAATGCAAGTGATAAATTTGGATTTTTATTTAAAGTAGTAAATATTTGCATAAATTAATTATATATAAAATATTTTCACATAGTTAATTAAATTTATTTTGAGCTTTTTCTATACCATTTTCAAGATAAAACTCTACAGCTTCCACCGATTTTTTCAAAACAGCTTTTAAATCATCAAGCTTATCTTTAGGGAAATTCGCAAGTACATAGTTTTCAGACGGAATATTCGGCTGCGGGCCGATTCCGATTTTTAACCTGTCAAAATTCTTTGTACCAACATGCTGAATTATTGATTTTATCCCGTTATGACCGCCATCTGAACCATTTGCGCGGAATCTTATTTTACCTAAATCAAGTGCAATATCATCATAAATAATCAAAATATCACTAATCTTGTAATAATCCATAACAGCTCTTACAGCTTCACCTGACAAATTCATAAACGTAGTAGGCTTAATAAATACAATATCGCCTTTTTTGGCAATAAAACATTTTAATTTCTTATCTTCTTTAAAAGAAAAACCTTCATCCAGCGCCCATTTATCTAAAACCATAAAACCTGCATTGTGACGCGTGAAACAATATTTTTCACCGATATTACCAAGTCCTGCTATTAATTTCATTTTTACCTGCCTTTTATATTTATTATTTTAACGTAAATAAATATTACCGTCTCTACTTACCAAACTTTCGCTTAACAAAAAGATAAAATCAATTTATTTTTAAAATGCTTAAAGATAAAACCGGAAGAAAATGACTAACAAAAGTCACGAGGTAAAAAATGAAAAATAAAACAATAATTCAAGAAAAAAGTTCAGAAAAAGTCGCAAAATTTTTGGATAAAAATTCTTTGCATAAGAAAGACTTTGCTGAAATGATAGGAGTTACACTTTCATATGTTTATAACCTTATAGATAATTCAATTCCTTTTTCCACCAGAGGCACAACACTTGAAAGAATTGCTACAGTTATGGAAATTCAACCCGAAGAGTTTGAAGAATACAAAATTCCACAAGAACCAATTTTAATAGATGAGTCTGTTGAGTTTTTTAAAGATGTTATGAAAGAAAAAGGAATGACTATTGTTAACTTTTTAAAAGCTTTTCCCCGCAAAAAACGTCTTGATATAGTTGATATGCTGAGAGGTACATTGCCTGTTCCTATTGATTTCAAGGAATTGACAATGATTGCACAGGTCTTAGATTTAAGCAAAGATGATATATATTCTATGTGGGAAAAACGAATGAAACAGGTTTTGGAAACAAACGGAATGAATATATATTCAAATGCTGCCCTTGTAAATTCTATGTTTGACTGTGCTAAAAAATATATTAATTTAAAATAATATTAAGGGACTTATATATAAGTCCCAAAATTAATTAAACAGAACCCCGACAATTGCAGCTGACAAATAACATGTTAATGTTCCGCAAATCAATGCTCTTACACCAAGACGCGCAAGATTTTTACGCTGGTTTGGTGCCAATTCTCCAATACCGCCGAGTTGTATTGCTATCGAGCCTAAATTACCAAAACTGCATAACGCAAAACTTGCAATTAAAAAACTTTTATCTGATAGATGCTGTGGCAAATTAACCAAATCAAAATATGCAACCATTTCATTTAGAACTAATTTTGTACCCATCAAACTTCCAACAGTTGTTGCTTCAGAAGCCGGTACTCCCATAAAATAAGCAAATACAGAAAATATTTTACCCAAAATCAATTTTAAAGAAAGTTCATTTAAATCAAAAGACGCAAAATTTATATGCAAATATTTAACAATAAAACTTCCTGCACTTCCTAAAACCCAATCAATCATAGCAACAAGAGCAACAAGAGCCAAAATCATTGCAACGACATTTATTGCAACTTTCATGCCTTCTGATGCTCCGGCAGATATCGCATCAAACACATTTATATACGGTTTTCTGCGTTTGCTGTATGTAATTTTTATATCTTCACTTGTTTCAGGAGTACCTGTTTCGGGATAAATAATTTTTGCAAGCACTAAAGCTCCGGGAGCCGCCATTACTGATGCGGCAAGTAAATATTGAGCAGGAATTCCCATTCCGATATAAATTGGCATTGTAGCTCCTGAAATACAAGCCATGCTTCCGGCCATTGATGCTAAAAGCTCAGAACGGGTAAGTTTTGCAAGATAAGGTCTTATCATAATCTGAGCGGAAATTTGTCCGACAAAAGCACTCGCAACATTAGATAATGCTTCAGCACCGCTTACTGCCATAAGTTTATTCATAGCTTTGCCAAGAACCGGTACAATTCTCTGCATAATTCCGTAATAATATAAAATATTTACAAGAATCATCATAAAAATTAAAGATGCTATTAGCTGCAATGCAAAAACCTGAGCACCTTCACCAAACACAGCCGTAATTTTATGATCAGTCATCAACGGTCCAAAAACAAAAGAACCGCCTTCTTTTGCAAATTCAAGAACTTTCTGAATAAACAATCCGAGATTTAAAAATATTGTACGCCCTAAAGGTACTTTAAAAATAAAAACAGCAAGCATAACCTGAAGTAAAAACCCCATACCAACCGTTTTATAATTAATTGCTTTACGGTTATTAGACATTAAAAATGCTATACCAAATATCAAAATTATTCCCAAAATACCAAACAGTCTATCCATTTATTCCCCTTTTTTTCTATCATACTTTAAACCTAAGAAAAAATCTTAAATTATTGAAAAAAATTTACTTAACATTTCTTAACAAATTAGCTTAATATTATTGAAAAAAATTTCTCTCGCGTTTTACTATAATAGAGAAATAAGTTTTTCTGTATTTGAGGGGTGTAAATATGCAAGTCCATCCGATAGGGTTAACACAAAGAAGCAAACAAAAAAATTATTACAAAAATGCTATTTCAAATAATAGCTATCATTTTGTACCGATTACTTTTACCGGTAACAAAAATTTACAGCAGGTATTATCACTTGCTTTTGAAAACAAAGGAACAGGCCTGGCAGAAGATTTTCAAGGCGGCATGGGGGTAGTAACTTTTGAAGCGCCACAAAGCCTTATTGAACATGAAGGTTTGGATGTCAGAAATGTTTCTCCAATTCATAACTACAATAATCATAAAGGCGGATATAAATTTGTATGGACTAAAAATCTAGAATTAACAGACGGTAAACTGCCAAATGAAATTCCAACAAAATATTTTTTAAGTGCTAATCCGGGTCAAACTCTTGAAGATTTTGCACAAGCAAACAAAATGGATACAAAAGATTTAAGATTTGTTATACAAAGTGAACCGAACGGCAAAGGCCCCGACAGCACTTCAAAATATTGTTTAATTGAACCTACAAGTGTCAAAGGTGAATTTGAAAGAATGTCGGATACTGATATCGGCAAACTTCAAAAAATAAAATACAAATTATTTAAAATATCAAATGATAACCCTGCATACAACAAACTAAAAAACAAACCAAATTATTGGTTATATACAGAAGCACTTGCCAAAACTACAAAGCCATACACATATGGTCCTGAAGGTACAGGAGGAATAGAAGCTGAAATTATAAATGCTGATTTTTCACGTGCAATGTTAAAAGCCGGTAAACAAATGAATACTAAAGAATTTGAATATTTTAACCCGGGAGAATACTGGCTGCATGACAGACCGGTTGCTTCTTTTTTGAGTTTTATTGCAGATGAATCCGCAAAAGGCGATGATTTTTATGATGGGACAATATCTCATTTTACAATACACAACCCGAGACGTGCATATCAAGGAACAACAGATGATCCGTTTAAATTCGCAAGAATAATATTTAGCCCGGAAGATGTTAAAGAAATTGCTGCCCGTCCTGATTATGAACTATTACAAAACTTTAATGCAAAAGGATGGCATAATCTGACAGATGTCGAAAAAGAATACGTTACAAAGGCATTTGAACCTTATATAGGAGAATTCAGAGATTATTTCGGTACATACAATATTACAAAAATTGCGATTGCCTCAAAAAAAGTTAATCCGGAAAACACTTCTATCGGAACAGTTTCTCCAAATTTCGATAAACAGATGAAAAATCCGGAAATGAATGTAGCACCGGGTTTAGGCAAAGATTTTAGAGAAATCGAAACTACAAGTCCTCTTAACGGTTCTACACCTGCAAACTTAGGACTTGATAATAACACAGCAGATTTTGGCCGCGGAAGCAACACTCTGTCTGCTAATAAAAAAGGGTTTACTCCGCTTGTATATAACGGAAATAATATCGAAGAAATTATTGCAAACAGAGAGAAAAATGCAGTATGGTTAACAAAAATCCTTTCAAAAGCAGAAAAAGAAGGTCAAGCGACAGTAAATAAAGTTTTATACAACGATATGCAAATAAGTCAAGGCAGAAGTGTTATCGGAAGCATATCTAATTATAAAAAAGGCGACATGTTCGTTGTCGGCTGGGGCAGACCGGATGAACAAAAAGGGTTTCCAATATCTCTAAAAGGGGTATTAAAATTCTTTAAACGTGAAGATGTTCCAAAAGAAACAAAAAGCCGGATGTTCTTCCAGTTTGGATGGGGCGATTTACCTTTTGATAAAAATTCAAGAGAATGGCATTTAATTGATAAATTTTACAATGAAATAATTTCACTTGATAACGGAGCATACAAACATAACATTCAACTTGCCGATGGACGTTATCCGAACAAACTTGTAGGCTGTGCAACTCATGGTATATTTACATCACGCGACGAAATTTGCGGAATCACACCTTTTGAAGCGAAAACCGGTGCAGTACCATATCTTACAACTGCCGCAGGAGGCCCTGTAGATTACACCAATGACAAAAACGGATGGAAAACCAAAACCGCTCCAGAAATGAATCCGGAATTTGATGGATTGGATTGGAGTGCTCCGGCAGAAACTTTAGACGATGCAAGAATTGAAAGATCTTCAAATGAAGTTTCTGATTGCTTAAAACAGATGTCAGATGAATATTTTAACGACAAACCAAGCTATATTGCCCGATGCAAGAAAAATATAGAAGAAAATTGCGATTGGCACAACAATAGCGAATACAATGGCGGCAAATCGGCAAATGAATTATATAAAAATAAAATTTGGAAAGTAGAAGAAGGCTGGCAGGCTCGTAACAAAAAGCCATTAAAACGTTTAGTTAAAACTAAATTTAACGAAATAAAACAAAATGTCACCCAAACTGCACAAGATATTATTGAAGAAACTGCAAATATCATTGAACGGCACACATCTGACGGAGCCCAAAAAGCTCGTAACAAAATGACTTCTTCAATTATTTTAGCAGGTCTTGGTATTGCAGCATTTGGAACAGCAGCTTATATGTATTTAACTCGCGAAAATCGCAGCAATAAAAAGTTTGATAAAGCCGCATAGATTATCCTAACGTCATTCTGAACTTGCCTCCTTTTCCCAAAATCTATTGATTTTGTGAAAAATGGCTTCTCTTAGAGTCAGAATCTCTGAGATTTATAACAATTTATTTAAAAATTGTTTGTTCTCTATCCGGTCCAACACTTACAATTGAAATTGGAACTTCAAGTAGTTCTTCCAATCTTTCGAGATATTTTCGACAATTTTCGGGTAACTTGTCATATTCGCGAATCTTTGAAATATCAACATTCCAGCCTTTGTGAGTTTCATAAACAGGTTCTAAATATTTATGAATAAATACATCTGTCGGATAGTTTTTGTAAATTTTACCATCACGTATATCTTTATATGCTGTACAAATTTTTATTTCATCAAATGTATCAAAAACATCAACTTTAGTAAGAGCAACAGATGTTAAGCCTCCAACCAAAACGGCATATTTCATAATAACTGCGTCAAACCAGCCGCAGCGGCGCGGTCTTCCTGTTGTTACACCAAATTCATGACCGATAGTTTGAATTCTTTGACCAATTTCATCAGTTAACTCAGTAACAAAAGGGCCTTCTCCAACCCGCGTTACATATGCCTTTGCAACCCCGATAACTTCATCAATCATAGTCGGGCCGTATCCGGAACCTGTTGCAGCACCGCCGCCAATAGGATTTGAAGAAGTTA
>CATLEG010000074.1 GCA_949915775.1 uncultured Candidatus Melainabacteria bacterium
TCCGGCGTTACTATATCCAATGCTTCATAAAAATTTCCAAAGCCTAGTGGGAAAGTGCCTTCGGCACCGCACGTGACTTCCACCAACCCATTACAAGTATCACCAAACTTGTTCGGCAGGGCTACGCGGCGATTGCCCCCCCCCCCGACGGGATTTTTAAACATAAATTCAAACTTTTTCAACTCTTCAGGCTCACTCAAAAATCTTTTCATATATTTAGTTTAACATATTGAAATAGATTTTTCAATATATAAAAATAAATCACCATATTTTACTATTTTTACTTTATACCTAAAGGGGATTATTTTAGGTAAAAATATGGTTAAAATTTACATATAACATATATGTGGAGTAATTTAATCATGTTAATGGGAAACGATTGTCAAGATTGTAGCAGATACAATCGCTTGGAAATGAAAAATGTAAATAAAGATATTTTGGCATGGCTTGAAGATATTATTGAAGAAAATAACAGCCGTATCGAAAGAAAAGAATGGAAAAGTAAATATAACAGTTATGTAGTTTATGATTACGAACCTTTTTGCACCGACGGGTTTGAAATAAATTTGGTAATAACGTCTTTTAATGCTGCTTATTTAAATTTTATAAAATATCTTTATGATGAAAAAATAAGTACTATTGAATATTTAAATAGTTGTATAGGAGTTTAAAAAAACAGACCTTTAAAGGTCTGTTTTTTGTTATTCAGTTTCTTGTCCTTTTGTAAAACATTCTTTACAGAAAACTTCTTTTCCCGGAATAGGTTTGAACGGAACTTGAGTTTGCGCCCCACATTTTGAACAAACAGCATCATACATTTTTCTGTGTCTTCTGTTGTTATTTCTGCGTGTTTTTCTGCATTCTGGACATCTTTTTGGTTTGTTTACTAAACCTTTTTCCGCGTAGAATTCTTGTTCACCTGATGTGAAAATAAATTCTGAACCGCAATCTTCACATACAAGTTTTTCATCTTGGTACATTTTTCTTCTCCTGACTTAATTTTGTGCCTTAAAGAAACCGAAAATTCCTTTATATTATATTATTATAACACTTTTTTAAAAATGTGCAAGTGCAGAAATATAGAGATTTATATACTTGTTGATAATGCCGGGGCAATACCGATAAAATGACGAACTAAATCAGCATCCCATTGAGTACCGGCTCCTTCTTTTAAAATTTTACAAGCTGTATCAACACTCAAACCTTTTCTGTATGGTCTGTCTGAAATCAAAGCATGGAATGTATCTGCAACTGCGACAATTCTTGCTGCAAGCGGGATTTTGTCCCCATTCAAGTGCTCAGGATAGCCTTTGCCGTCAATACGTTCATGGTGATATTTTACCATCGGTATTAAATCACGTAAAGCTTCATTAGGCTTCAAAACTTTTTCAGCACCGATTACAGGGTGTTGTTTCATAATTTCCCATTCTTCATCTGATAATTTGTCAGGTTTTTTCAATACATTTTCAGGAATTCCAATTTTGCCTACATCGTGAAGAAGTGCACCAAGTTTAATTCTTTCGACTTCATCTTCAGGAAGGTTAATTGCGCGTGCAAGAGCTTCTGAGTATCTTGAAACAGATGTTGAATGACCCTTGGTGTATGGATCTTTTGCATCTATAGCGCCTGCAAGTGAATTAGCAAGTTCCATCAAATGATTTTGAGAAACAATTTGTTCATTGTTAAATTTATGTACAAGTTCATCTTCAAAGTTTATTCCAAGCTGAGAATGACGTTTGGCTATAACTTCTGCAAAAGAATTTAACGCTTCATCATCCCAGAAATTGAAGTCTGAAGAACTTATAATTGCTGACATACCTTCTTTGTAACCTTTTGCTTGAGAGATATACATAGCTTGTTCTGCAAGAATTAACAATTTCTCTTGATCCAAACTACATTCAGGATAAGTCGCAATACCTACTGAAACTTTAACCGGTCCTACATCATCTACAAAACAGCAAGACAAACAATAAGTAATATATTCAGCCAGATATTTAGCATCTGAAGTATTTGTATCAGGTAAAATTATAGCTATCTCATCTCCGCCATAACGTCCGGCTCTGTCAGTACTTCTAATGTTTTGTTTAACTTTTTCAGCTAAAAGTTTAATTACTTCATCCCCTTTTGCATGACCAAGTTCTCTATTGATTTTTGAAATATTATTTACATCCAGCATTATAATTGATAGAGATGAGCCTTTGTCTGCTGCTCGCTTTAATTCAGAAGATAAAATTTCCTGAAATCCCCTATGAGTATATAAACCGGTAAGAGTATCCGTATTTGCATACTTATTTGTTTGCTCTAGAAGTTCAATATTTTGAATATATAAAGAACAGTAATTTGCAATAAATTCAAAAAGACCGATATGATTTTCCAATCCATTTTTACCTATTGCCATAACACCTTTACACCCATTAACTGAATTTAATGGCAGAATCAAAGATTCTGAGTCATTTAAATACGGCATATTTAAAAATTTATTATTTTCTTTAATGATTGGTGTATTTTTGTTAAAGCATTCTATAACAGGATTTTCATCATCTGATAGAAAAATCTTTGAAGTATAAGTTGAGCCCATAGAATTAAACAATTTCATATTTATACATTTTGATTTTTCTTGATAAATTCCAAAAGCCGTATAAACGCTCGTTAATTTTTCTGAGAATAAATTATTTACTTCCACAAAAAGTTCTTGAACACCGATCTTATTTGAAAGTAAAGAATTTAAAGAATAAACGAAATCAGAATAGTCAATAACTCTGGTCGTTGCGGCATTCATATAACCGCCGTACATTTTATTTGAAGTTTTATTTGTATTAAAGTTATTAATCTTAGCGACAATATTATTCATTTCGATAGGATTTTGTGCCGCAAGATGAATCGTTTTATCTTGAGTTTTAGCTTTAATTGTTTTTAAATTTTTTTCAGGCGAATTTTGCAGCGAGTTTAACTGTTTCGCCATCGGATTAGAAACGGGTGACTTATTAATATTTTCAGATTTTTTTGTTTTGTTACTATCTGTTTTATTCAATACTACACACCTAAAACTAAATATTTCACACTTTTATTGTATAACAGCCATCAATAAATACAATACGCTGTTTGGATGGCATTCAAATAAGTATTTAAAAACTACTACATATATAGTATAACTCTTGTGTGCAAAAATTGCCAGTCCATATAGTAAAAATTTTTACACAAATTAATATTTATAAAAAAAGTCTCCGAAGAGACTTAAATAGAAGAATTAGTGTAGTGAAAAATTTTTGTTTAAAAATGCATATCAAAAGATGATGGCATACCATTTATTTTTTCATCTTCCAAACGCATTGCCGACCCTATTGTAAAACTTTCTGCGTACAATTTGTTTATTTTGAATGTTAAATCTCCGCTAAAAACTTCTTCATTTTCTTCTAAAAATTTAAAAAGAGGTTCGGTTGGAGATTTTACAATACTGCCCAAAGTTTCACTTGCTTGTTTAAGAGTTCTTTCTCCAATATCAGGAACTTTTACATTCATTCCGAAAGGTTTATATGGTCTGTTAAATGATGCGTCTGTCATAATTAAATATCCTTATTACATTTAATTAATCGGCACATTAGTATAAAAAGTTTAGAATTTTTGCTATTATTTTTACAATTGTTAATATTATTCTTTTAATTTAGAAATATCTAAATTTATAATCCCGCCGCTTTCTCTATATAATGCATCTTTAAGTGCGTGAACATATTTGCCATCGACATTACATTTTTTCTGATTAACTAATTCTATAATTTGATTAACTTGTTTTTGAGCATTGGCAGGCATTTTAGGATTCTGGCTAATTTGTAAAAACATTGGATTACTGCTTCTGTTCCAATTGTCATTAGCACATTCCAGAGCATAATTGTATATGTTGTCACTGCCGTCTTCTGCTTTTGGTTTAATATGTTCTATTGTTCCAACAGACCTTTGAAGCAGCCTCATTACAATTTCTTTATCACTTTTTCTGGAATATTTTATAATAAAAGCTTCGTACATATCTTTTGAAGAAGGCATTTTTTCAGCGAGAGAAATGAGTTTATTAGCTTGTTTTTTATCTAGATCTCTGGTAAATAGATAAATAAAACCAATAAATTTTTTACGGCTGAAAGTTGTATGTAACTTCCGTCCATATATTTCATCGTAACATTCTTGAAATATTTCACCTAATTGCTCAAATTTTTCATCTGAAAGATATTTTTTTCCATAATTATATATATTGCCAAAAACTTTACTTTGTTTATCAATAAGTTTAGTTTCAATATCAACTTTTTTTATTTTTAATAATTTTTTTAAACTTATATTTGGATATTTCTCGTTTAAACTGCATAAAAGTTTGTATATTCTTTTTTCAAGAGAGGGCATTAAATCTTCATATTGTTTTAGACCAGTTAAAATCAATTTTGGATTTTGATTGAAAAATCCTGATTTTTCCATTTTACTTATATCAGCGGGATCAATCATTTTTTTCCCGCAGCAAAGACAGGTTACTCCATGTTTTATTAAAGATATAATCGCTTTTTTCCCATATGTATTATATTCTTTAGAAATATTTTTACCCGTAAAAGAATCTTGCCTCAGTACAGGTACCCTGTACTGAGAATAATCAGTATGATTATTCTCAAAGGTTCCTCTTTGCAAAAATAAATTTTGTGTAACGGAAAAAATCCTCATACGATATAAAAATTCCTGAAAAAAATTTTTTGCCAATTTTATAAGTTTTTTGTTACCTTTTATTACAAAGTGTCTATATTAAGGTCTATTATGCCTTGAGAAAGCTCTTTTAACCGGGATTGAAGATTTTTTATGTATTCTTTTTTGCACAAGTCTTTTTTACATAAAGATATTAATTTATTAACTTGTATCTGAGCATTTTCAGGCATGAAAGGATTTTCTTCAATTTGAACAGAAAGCGGATAATGATGTCTGGAATTGTTACAGTATGTGCATTCCAGTGCAAAATTTAATGAGTTATTTTGTCCATTCATACATTTAGGCTGCAAATGTTCAAATGTACCAACTGAGGGATGAATAAGGTTTAAAGCAATGATTTGTGAGCGTTTGCGGGCATTTTTAACAACAAATGCGCAGACTTCGTCACTTGATCTTGGAAGCCTTTTTGCAATAGTAATAATTTCTTCTTTCAGTTTAGTATCATTGATATTTTTTAAAATGCCTTTTAATTTGTGAATAAATATCCTTCTGCTGAAAGGTTTATGTGGTTCGGGGTCAAATATAATATCATTTGTTCTTATCATTAATTTTCTTAGTGCACGAGCCGTTTTTTTAGGTAAAATACGGCGATAAAAATTAATTTTATTAAAAATTGTATTTTGAATTTTTACTAATGCAAGTTCATGTACATCTTTTTTAAGAAGTAATAGTTCTTGAAAACTTTTTTCAGGATATTTTACAGCCATGCTCTTAAACATATTAAACACCTGTCTTTCAACTGGATGCATAATTTTTTCATAAGGTTCAAGAATACTTATTGACTCTATTGCCGGACCGGAAAAATCTTTGTTATCTAATAAATCAGTATAAATATCCGGATGAAGCATTTCCATCCCGCAGCAAAGGCAGGGCAAATGGTAATTTAAAAGGTTTTTTAACTCTTTTCTAGTGAGAGGAATTTCTTTGCATTTAAATGACAAATTTTCTTTCTTTACAAATTTCTTGTCCATAAGATTATTATACCCGTTTTTTATAAATTACAAAACAACACACTAAAATTCCTACAGCAATCAATATAATTGATACAATTTGAGCAATTGCCAAATTCCCGATATTTAATGCGCTATCAATTCTTATTTGTTCAATCAGTAATCGTGCTATTGAATATAAAATTAAATACAAGCCGGTAATAATACCCGATTTTAAAGAATATTTGCGAAATAAACCCAATAAAATTATAAAAATAATCAAATCCAGAATACTTTCATATAAAAATGCCGGATGAAAATATTCAAAATTCATAAACTCAAAAGGTCTATGAGATATTGGAATATATAATTTCCAGGGAAGATCAGTTGGAAATCCAAAAGCTTCTGAATTAAAAAAATTACCCCAACGTCCTATGCTCTGAGCAAGTGCTGATGAACATAAAAAAGTATCTGTTAGTTTTAAAAATTCCATTTTATAAATTTTAGAAAACACAAATAATAAACCAATTCCAATAATTATCATCCCATGAATAGATAAACCGCCCTGTCTTATATAAAATATTTCAAAAGGATGATGAATATAATAAGAATAATTAACAAGACAATAATATAATCTAGCTCCCACTATTCCAAAAATAATAAGATATGGTGCAAATTCAAATATACAATCCGCTTTTTCTTTATCAAAAAACTTTTTATATAAATAATATGCACAATTAATACCGGTAAAAATTGCAAATGCAAGAATTATCCCATAATAATAAACCGGTACTCCAAAAATTTGAAATGCGATATCACCGGGAGACTGAAACATTTTTATGCTCTTTTAAAAGTTCATTCAACTCTTCTACCTTAGAATTAATCTCATCTTTGTCGGCCGCATTTGATTTTTCCAAATAGAGGTTATAATTCAAGACAGCATCATTTAAAAGTTCTGTTAATAAGTTTAAAGAATTATCTGTTAGGACTTTTTTATCAGTTTTCTCTTCAATATCAGTTTTTTTCAAAACATTATTTTCATCAACAATAATTTCTCCAGAGATTATATCTTTTGCAAGATTTTCCTGACAGACTGCAAGTGAATAATATGTATCAGCAAAATCCGGATTAAGTTTCATAGCTTCTTTGTAAGCTGATACCGCATTTTCATAATCTTCAGCCTGCGTGTATGCTACTGCAAGATTATATCTAGTTTCAAAAACACTGCCGTCTAAATCAACACTTGATTTCAAACGTTCAATAGCCGAAACATAATCACCTTTATCCATAAATTCTTTTGCCTTACTGTTAAGTTCCTGTACCGCAAAATTATTAATACATGCTGTTGAGATTACAGAAATAAATAAAATACTTGCTAGTAAAAAAGCTTTTTTCATGATATAATCATCCTCATAAAATAATTGTGATTTCATTATAAAATAAATTGTCAACTTATAGCAAATATTTTATAAAAAAGTTACAAAAGAAAGGTTAATTATGTCAAAAGACAAAGTGGTGAATTTAGGAGCAGCAAGAAAAAAAGAAGAAACACAAGACGAGCTTGTATATTGCAGTTTCTGCGGCAGACCTAATACTCAAGTAATAAAAATGGTTCAGGGACCGGGAGTTAATATTTGTTCAGAATGCACAATGATTGCTGTTCAATACTTAATATTAAATGACAGAATGCCTTCAGCAGAAGCACAGTCTATTCTTGATGCTTTTTGGGGGAAAGCTAGATAATGGCAGAACTTAATCCTTTTGAAATAAAAGCTGAAATTAATAAAATTTTCACAGAACTTAATGGTGTTGATAATTTTGAAAACTATGAAGTTCATTATCATACACTGGACAGCCAAAGTGATAAGACTGTTATTAATAAACTTTTATTTAAAGAGATTAACAATCCCAACCAAAATCTGTTAAAATTTCTGTTATTAAGATATTGCCCGCCGGCAGAACTTACAGAACATCTATGGACTATTGTTAAAAATAATATGGCCTCAAATCAGGCAAAAATTTTCGCACTGGATTTGTTAAGAGATATAGATACAAATTGGTCATATGATGAATGCAATAAATATCTTGAAAATCCGGAAGAATTTGTAAATGCAGATACTAAAAAGATTCTTGATAATGCATTATTTAATCCTGAAGTTCAAATAGATTTTTTAGATTTTCTAAGTTCATTACCTGATGATGATAAAATTATACTTTTAGAATCACTAGGAAATGATTACGAGAAAGATGAACTTGCAAATATGCTTATTCCTGTATTTTTGTCTATGTATAACAATAAAACTGGTGAAAAAGCTCTTGAACTTTTAGGAAATTCAAAGTCACAGCTTGCATACCATGCTTTAAATATGTCTCTTGAGTTTGTACCCGATAACATAATTCCTCTTGTAAAAAAGAACATATCGCAATTAAAACTTGCCGGCATTAGACAGGATAATACTGACGAATATTATAAAAAGCTTTTAGAACCCTTAAAGCCTTATAGATTTTGTATTACATATCCGGACGGACATGGTAATCAGGCAGTAATACTTTCAAGAATTACTGATAAAGGTAAAGTCCGATTTGTTGCAATTGTTATAGATGATTATAAAGGCGTAAGAGATTGTTTCGGATTTAATGATATATCAAAATTTGAAGCTAATACTATAATTGATAGATTCTACAGAGGCCAACGGGCACTGGATTTAAAACCTCAAGAAATAAAATCAATTCTTATAAATGCTGAAAAAATAACAACGCAAATGCCTTATGAATATATTTGCTGGCGGAATATTCTTTCTGATATTAAACCCGCTCAATTGAAATTAAACTACAAACTAACTCAGCTCACTAATAAAGAATTTGAAGAAATTTTAAAATATGATTTTACAGATTTCTGGTTTTTAAATGAAAATTATAGTGATGAATTTGAAAATTTTATAAACATACTCAATAAAACAGAGCCAATAGATTATGAGCAAATTATCGATGAAAATCTAGAAAAAATATTTTATCCTGAAGAATACCAAATTTGGTCTGACAGAATATTAAATGCGGCTTTATTAAAATCATTATCTAAAATGGATAAACAAGCACAAAATTTATATTCTTTGTATAATGATAAAGTATTAAAACGCGAATTCTTAAAAAATATTATTCGGAAAAGTATTTATGAATATTATTTTGCGAAAAACGACAAACCTAAAATCCTTGCCATAGAGGATTTGTGGGTAAAAAATAACTAAGGAATGACTTATGTACAAAATCATGGCATTAGATATCGGCACAAAAAGAATAGGAATCGCTCTTAGCGACTATTTATTAATCCTTGCCAACGGTCATTCTTATATTGCACGCCAACCAGAATCAAAATCAATTGAAGAAATTTTAAAAATTGCAAAAGAAAATAATGTCAAAAAAATTGTTGCAGGAATTCCATATAATATGGATGGAACAGAAGGTTCTCAAGCTCAAGATTGCAAAGAATTTGCATCAAAAATAACCGGTTATGAAATAATTTTTGAAGACGAAAGATTAACATCAGATACGGCAGAAGAAAACCTTCGTGAAAGAAAAATAGATTTCAGAAAAGAAAAAGGGCTCGTTGACATCGAAAGTGCTCGTTTAATTCTGGAACAACATCTGGCTAAGGTAACTAAATAACAAAGGAGAAAAAACATGGCAGAAGAAGATCAAATCATTGAAACACTTGATGAAAACGGAAATGTAGTTCGATTCGAATTATTTGATATCGTTGAAGTTGACGAAAAAGAATACGCCCTTTTACTTCCGGCAGACGAAGAAGATGCTGACGAAGTTGTTCTTATGAAAATAACAAAAGACGGCGAAGAATATCTTTTTGAAACTATCGAAGACGATGAAGAATTCGAAAAAGTTGCAGAATATGTAGAAAATATGGATAATGAAGAAGAAGAAGAATAATGTTTGAAAGATTTACGGAAAAAGCAATAAATGTAGTAAGCACATCTCAAACTTTAGCAAAAGAAGCCGGTGCAAGAGCTGTTGCTCCGGAATATCTTTTGCTGGCATTGTTTGATGAAGCTAAAGGATTTTCAGCGAAAATTTTTAAATCATATGAGATTACACACGAAAATCTAACTGAAGAAGTAAAAAAATACCAGCATTATACTTCAATGCAGCGTATTGAGACTCTTCCTTTTGAAGATGAATACAAAGAGATTTTAAAACGGGCACTTGATTTAGCAAATAAATCAGGTAATCCTA
>CATLEG010000075.1 GCA_949915775.1 uncultured Candidatus Melainabacteria bacterium
CAAGAAGACAAGATGACAAGTCAGAAAATTATTTTTTTAATAGCCTGACATCTTCCGAACTTCCGTTCTTCCAAGCTTCAATTCTTCTTCTATCCTATTATTTACGATTTTTCGCTGTTTGTCAAGGGTGGAGTAGAAGTTTTGTAGGGTGCAATTAATTGCACATTATTATTTTTGAGATTCTTCGCTTCGCTCAGAATGACGTGACTTGTCATTCTGAGGACTTTAGTCCGAAGAATCTCTTTTTTGCATAGATTCTTCGCTACTCGTAATGACGCTTTAAAATTATACCATCACCTGATGGGAGAGTGCCTTTGGCACCTCAGAATGATACAATATTATTATTTTTTACCTGTACGCTTGTAAAAATCTTCTATGAATCCGGTGTTAAAGTTTCCGCTCATAAATACAGGGTCTTCTATAATTGCCTGATGGAACGGAATTGTTGTTTCTACACCAGTTATAACATATTCTTTTAAAGCACGATACATTCTGCGCCTTGCTTCATTTCTTGTTCTGCCCCAACAAATTAATTTACCAATCATACTGTCATAGTATGGCGGGATTGAGTAATCTTGATAAGCGTGTGAATCAACTCTTACACCAAAACCGCCGGGTGTTACGTATCCAGTGATAGTACCCGGATTTGGCATAAAATCTTTTTCAGGGTTTTCTGCATTGATACGGCATTCTATAGCATGGCCGCGAAGGATAATATCATCTTGAGTAAAATCAAGTTTTTCGCCGGATGCAACCATAATTTGTTCACGTACTAAATCAACATTTGATATCATTTCAGAAACGCAATGTTCAACTTGAATTCTGGTATTCATTTCCATAAAGTACCATTTGCCGTCATGGTCAAGTAAGAATTCACAAGTTCCTGCACCTTCATAATTTATGGCTTTTGCTGCACGAACAGCAGCGGCTCCCATTTCTTTTCTTGTTTCTTCATTAATAGCAGGAGAAGGTGCTTCTTCTAAAAGTTTTTGATGACGTCTTTGTATAGAACAATCTCTTTCGCCTAAATGAACAACATTTCCATATTGATCGGCAAGAATTTGAACTTCTATGTGACGCGGGTTTTCAAGAAATTTTTCTGCATAAACATCGGGATTTCCAAAGAAATTTTGAGCTTCTGACTGACAAAGATTCATATTAGTTTCAACATCTTCATCACTGCGGCAAATTCTCATACCTTTTCCACCGCCGCCGGCTGTAGCTTTCAGAATAATCGGGTAACCAACTCTATTTGCAAACTCTTTAACTTCTTCAGGAGTTTTTAAAATACCTGTACCTGGTGTAACAGGAACATTATTGTCAATCATTGTTTGTCTGGCAGTAGCTTTATCACCCATTTTCCGCATAGCTTCTGCTGTTGGTCCAATAAATTTTATTCCATGTTTTTCACAAATTTCAGCGAAATCTGCTCTTTCAGACATGAAACCGTAACCCGGATGAATAGCATCGGCGCCGGATACAATTGCTGCTGAGATAATTGCAGGAATGCTTAAATAGCTTTTAGAACTTTGAGCCGGTCCTATACAGTAAGCCTCAGTTGCAAGTCTTACATGAAGTGAATTTGCATCAGCTTGAGAATATATTGCGACTGTTGGAAGTCCGATTTCTCTGCAAGCTCTTATTATTCTTACCGCAATTTCTCCGCGGTTTGCGATTAAAACTTTTCTAAACATTAAAAATCCTTTAGAAGTTCGGATGTCAGGAGGACAAGAGGTCAAGCCATTATTCTATAAAGCCTGCCATCTTGACTTCCGGGCTTCCTGCCCTCCTATTTATTCTACATACATTAAAACTTGTCCGAATTCAACCGGTTGACCATCTGCTACACAGATTTCAACGATTTTGCCGGAAACTTCGGATTCAATTTCGTTCATAAGCTTCATAGCTTCTACAATACAAACAACATCACCTTCTTTAATTGTTTGTCCTACTTCAACAAAAGGTTTTGCATCTGGTGAAGGAGCTTTGTAGAAAGTCCCTACCATAGGTGAAGTTAAAGGTTTTCCTTTCTTGGCCTCAACTGGTTTTTCAGCAGGTGCAGTCTGAGGTGCAGCCATTGGAGCTGAAATAGCAGGAGCTGCAACAACTCCGGTAATTTCTTTTCTTAAAGTTATAGCTTGTTCACCATCTTCAAGAGAGATTTCAGTTAAAGAATTATCAGCTAAAACTTTTGCTAATTTTTCTACGTATTCAATATCAAATTTCATTTAATTTATCCTTATTATTTAGTATATTTTCTAAAATAGAAGACCAGATGTTAAGATGTCAAGAGGTCAGGCTATTTAAACAGCTTGCCTTCATGCCTTCTCAACTTCCTGTCCTACGCTCTATCTAAATACTCATTAGTTCTGGTGTCAACTCTGATTTTATCTCCATTTGAGATAAAGAAAGGAACGTTAACAACAGCACCTGTTTCAAGAGTAGCAGGTTTTGTACCGCCTTGAGCAGTATTTCCTTTTTCAGATGGAGGAGTGTCTGTAACTTCTAAAATTACGTGAGCAGGAAGGTCGATACCGATAATTCTTGCATCATGCATTAAAACCTGAACAACCATGTTTTCTTTCAAATATTTAATACCGTCACCGATTTGATCAGCTGTGATTTGAAGTTGTTCGTAAGTTTCGTTATCCATCATAACGTATTCATTACCTTCTTTGTATAAGTATTGCATTTCGCGTCTATCAAGCATTGCTTTTGCAACTTTTTCACCTGCGCGGAATGTTTTTTCAACTACCTGACCTGTTTCAACGTTTTTTAATTTAGAACGAACGAATGCAGCACCTTTACCCGGTTTTACATGTAAAAATTCAACAACAGACCACAAACCGTTGTCTAATTGAAGAGTTAAGCCTGTTTTTAAATCGTTTACTGAAATCATATTTTTCCCCTTTTTTCTATATAATATTCATTAATTTTACACTGATGATACCACAAATATTTAAAACTTCAAATAATTGTAACAATTTAAACTTAAATTATTAACATAATAGCAATTTTTAATCTTGAAGAGTATTATAAATGTATAAATAAAAAGGAGTGTAAAATTATGCAAATTTCAGCTATTAATTCATGTTGTCCAAAGCCTCAATTTACGGCATCTAAAAATGGTTATGAAAATCCTATTAACAGAAAATCTGAAAAAAACCTTGCAATATGGGAATCTATTGGCGGCAGTACACTTGTCGGAGCTACTGCAGCAGGTATTGGAAGTTGTTTTATTAAAGCAGGTGCTAAATCCAGAGCATTAAAACTCGGCGGTATCGGTGCAGCGGCAGGATTACTGACAATGGCTTTAACTTTGCCGGCGAAACTTTATAATACAAAAGTTAATGCATTTGCACGCGAAAAAGAAATGGATGTTTTCAGCCGCGATAGAGATTTAAAATCTAATATAATGGAAGAAGTAAATAAAGAAGTTAAAGATGAAGATGTTTCTTTGGATGACAAAATTAACCATTATACATCTGTACAAATGGCAAATAATGGCAACGGAGTTATGATTAAAGGGGCATAAATGCGAATTGGTGCTGTAAACAATTATTCATTTGGAACATCTGCGCCTGTTAAAAAACCAGACGACTCAAATCCTATATCTTCTAAAGGTGAAAAAGCTTTGCTTGTTAAAGGTACTTTTATTGCTGGATTAGGACTTGGTGCACGACTGTTGTTTGAACTTATGGATGGGGATTTTGTTTTTGAAACCCTTGGTAAAAAGGCTGAAAAAATAAATAAAAAGAATAACGGACTTTCAAAAAATAAAAAATTCTTAACCGGTGTTGGTATTTGGGCTGGTCTTGTAATGATGTTTATCGGAGGGTTTGCAGCTCTGTATACTATGTTTAAAGCTCCTAAAATAAATTATCAGGGAAATATTAATTCCTTTAAAAAGGGCAAAGATATGGATGTCTATATAAAGGGCAATGCGGTTGAAAAAGAAATTTACACTCAAATGAATGAAAAAGCTAAAAATGCAGATGATGAAGAAAAAGCAAAATTACAAGCACAATACATGCAAATGAAAGCTGCAAAAAACAGGGTTCCAGACTTTATAAAGCTTAAATAGTTAAAAATGTTATAAATTTATCTCCGTATTTTTTTTGTTTTATAATTTTAAATCCTTGAAAATCAACTTCTGTAACGTGTTCTAGAATAATTATATTATTTGCAATTTTTTTTATTGCTTCTAAACTTTTGTCATAAATTCCTGAAAAATAAGGCGGGTCAATATAAATAACATCAAATTTGTCGAGTTTTGAAACAATTTTCAAACTGTCGCCAATAAATAATTTCGGCGGATTTTCAAATTTTTTGAAGTTCGCTTTTATTATACCTGTAACTTTAAAATTTTTTTCAATAGCTGCGGCGTTTGAAAATCCTCTCGATAATGCTTCTAACCCCATTATTCCGGAGCCTGCGTACATATCTAAAAATGAATGTCCTTCAAATTCAATTATTGATTGAAGAGTATTAAATACGCTCATTCGAACTTTAGACAGTGTAGGACGTGTGATATTTTCATCGGGTGCGGTTATTTTTTGACCTTTAAATTTACCTGCTGTTATTATCATATTTACTATTTTACAATGAATATAATTTGATGTATAGTTTTTCTAAGAGGAATACTATGAGAAACGAAAATAAAACACAAGTTATTGTAGTAGGCGGCGGACCGGCAGGAATTGCCTGTGCAATTACTATTGCAAGGGCAGGAAAAGAAGTAGTTTTAATTGAACGAGGAAAATTTTCCGGCAGTAAAAATGTATTTGGCGGCGCAATTTATGCAAAGCCTACACGCGAAATATTTCCTGATTTTGAAGAAAAAGCACCTTTAGAAAGACGAAATATTGAACATAAATACGCATTGTTAGGACAAGATGACGGTACTATTATTTCTTACAAAAATAAATGCGGAGAAAGTTATACTGTTATACGAGGTAAATTTGACCGCTGGATGGCTGATGAAGCTCAAAAAGAAGGTGTAATTCTCGTTGAAGAAACTGTTGTAAGAGATTTAATTCTTGAAAATGGAACTGTTGTCGGAGTACGTACTGAAGTTGAAGAATATTATGCAGATATAGTTGTACTTGCTGATGGTGTTAATTCACTTCTTGCAAGAAAAATCGGTCTTCGCGGCAGTTTGAAACCTGAAGATGTTGCATTAAGTGTAAAAGAAGTTATAAAATTACCTGAAGAAGTGATTAATGAAAGATTTCATGTAGAAAGCAATGAAGGCTGTGTTTATGAAATATTTGGAAGTTCAATGGCCGGAATGCTTGGATTAGGATTTTTATACACCAATAAAAATTCAATAAGTATCGGGCTTGGCGTGACTTTGAGTGAACTTATCGAAAAAAGCCTTCGTCCGTATGATTTGCTTGATAAATTAAAACAGCATCCTCAAATAGCTCCATTGATTAAAGGTGGTGAATTATTGGAATATTCAGCTCATTTAATTCCTGAAGGAGGATATAAAAAAATTCCTATGCTTTATAATGCCGGTGTAATGGTTTGTGGTGATGCTGCAATGTTTGTTAATAATATGCATTGGGAAGGAACAAATCTTGCAATGATTTCAGGAAAACTAGCCGGTGAAACAGCAGTTATTGCTCTTGGTAAAAATGATTTTTCTGCCGAATCTCTTTCACGTTATCAAACTGAACTTGAAAATTCTTTTATTATAAAAGATTTACGAACTTATCAAGATTTGATGAGTGGGGTATCTTCCCGAGTATCCGAGTTTTTAGGATATTATCCTGAAAAAATTAATTCGTTCTTTGAAATGTTTACATCTGTTGATTGTATTCCAAAGCGTGAAAAATATCATAAATTTATAAAAAGTCTTTTTACAGACAGAAAAATATCTGAATTGTTTAAAGATGGATGGACAGTCTTAAAATTGTTATGGAGTATTTTGATAAAATGAGTGAATTAGAAAATAAATTATATACTGTTAAATGTAATCCTGACTCAGAATCTCATTTACTTCCTGTTCAAGAATGCTGCAGGGTTTGTAATTCTAAAATTTGTACTATAATTTGTCCGGCAGGAGTTTATGAATGGGACGAAGATGCTCAAAAACTTGTTGTAAATTTTGAAAATTGCTTGGAATGCGGTGCTTGTAGAATCGCATGTGAGAGTTGTTCTTTGGGTTGGGAATATCCGAAAGGTACTAAAGGTGTAACTTTTAAACAGGGTTAATTGGGTACTTGTATATGAGTACCGTTAATTTTGTTATATAATTAGTTTATGGATAAAGAGATTTATTATAAATATTTTGAAGATAATATTTTGCCGGTTATACTTCCTTTTGAAAAAAGAAGAAAGAATGCTGTTAAAAAAGTTATTTTTACTTCTTTATTATTTTTTGCAGCCGGTATTATTTTTGCAGGTTTATTTATTTTAAATTCACTGAATGAGTTTGTTAATCCTTTAATTTTGCCGGTTTTATTATTCTTAATGTACGCATTTATTTTAAAAAGTATTATAAATATAATTATTGAGGGTAAAAATTATTTAAAGATGCTTGTTGAAAAAGTTCTGCCAATGTTTTTTGAACCGGCAGCAAATTTTAAAAGATGGCCGGATAACTTGGATACAGAAGCGATTTTGGATACTCAATTATTTTCAAATTTTGATACTCGTGAAGATATATATACTTTTTTTGGAATTTATAAAAATGTAAACATAAAAGTTGCAAACTCCCGTTTGACACTTCCTGTCAGGAGTTCAGTTAAATCGTTCCTGTTTAAGGGCACAACAATTCAGCTGGAACTTCCTTTTTCTATAAATAATCATGTTATTATGATTTCTAAAAATAATAAAAAATTTAATCATTATAAACAAATTAATCCTCATATTGAAGAAATGAATAAATATTTATATGTTTTTGCAAAAAAATCTGAAAATGATTTTTTAACTGAAGATTTTTGGAATATTATAAAAAAATTTGGCGAATTGTATAATGCAAAAAGTTTTGGATTATCTTTTAAAAATAATGTTTTATACATAGCTCTTGAACAAAAGTATCCGATGCAATTTGGTTTTTTATTCCGCTCTTTAACTAAATCGAGAAATTTTGATGATTTGATTGAAAGATTTCTTATAATATTTGATTTAGTTGACTATTTATTAACAATAAAAAAAACCTCATAAGAGGCTTTTTATTTTATTAAAAAATTTTTAATTATTACTCAAAACAAGCTTAAATGTTGCAAGATTTTTAATTGACAACATTGTATGTTTATTATGTTGATTATCAGAAATATTAAAAATTCTGATAATTCTTTGAATTTCTTCTAAATCTTTACGTGAATTAATTTTATAAACATTTTCTATCGGGTCGGAAACCACAGACATAAGTGTATTCAATTCCTGTTCTTTCATAAAAAATCCTCTTTCCTGTATATTTATATAAAGGATTTTTTCATGCAAAAATTGCTTTTTTGCTTATATTAAAGTTAATATTTGTTAACAATTCTGTTTTATAAGAAATGGTAGCAGATATTTTAATGTTAACAAATTGATAATTATATCAAAACTGTTATAATTAATATTATGGAAGATTTGGATACAAGCAGATTAGACGAATTAAAAATAAAAGTTAAAAATAAACTTGATGAGACCTCTCTTTATAAATTTAAAGGGACTGTATCTAAACTTTTGGGTTTGACAGTTGAGGTTAAACTTCCAGGATTAAAAGTCGGAGATTTATGTTATATAGAAACAAAAGATGGTCGTAGTAAACCCGCAGAAGTTCAAGCTTTTAAAGGTGAAGTCGCTCAATTACTTTTACTTTATGATGGTGAAGGTATCGGACAAGGCAGTCTTGTTACTTCTACCGGTAATCCGATTACAATTCCCGTTGGAGATTTTTTACTTGGGCGTTTGATTAACCCGATGGGTGAACCTATTGATGGAAAACCGCTGGATACAACCGGTGCAATGTGGCGTCCTGTTGAAGGACCGCCTCCGGGGCCATTTGAAAGACCAATTATTACGGAAGTGTTTTCTACCGGTGTTAGAGCAATAGATAGCTGTATGACTATGGGATGTGGACAGCGTTTAGGTTTGTTTGCGGGATCAGGTGTTGGAAAAAGTACGCTTTTAGGTATGATTGCAAGAAATTCCGATGCGGATGTTAACGTAGTGGCTTTAATTGGAGAACGCGGACGTGAAGTTAAAGAATTTGTAGAAGATGCTCTTGGTGAACTCGGTATGGCAAAATCTGTACTTGTGTGTTCAACTGGTGATCAACCGCCTTTGATTCGTCAAAAGGCTTTATTAACTGCAACTGCTGTTTGTGAATATTTTAGAGATCAAGGTAAAAAAGTCTTTTTAATGACAGATACTGTTACACGTTGTGCGATGGCTGGTCGTGAAGTCGGATTATCACTTGGCGAACCGCCCACAATGAAGGGCTATCCGCCTTCAATTTTTTCGTGGCTTCAAAAAGTTCTTGAACGGGCTGGAAACAGTCCAAAAGGTTCTGTAACGGCTTTATATACAGTTTTGATGGAAGGTGATGATATTTCAGATCCGATTGTCGATATTGTCCGCGGTATTGTAGACGGTCATATTTTCTTGTCCAGAAAAGTTGCAGAAATGAATCATTATCCTGCAATTGATGTTTTGGGAAGTATTTCAAGGCTTATGTCCTCCATTGTTCAACCGGAACATAAAGAGGCTGCCGGAAAACTGCGGACAATTATGTCAATGTATCGTGAAAATAAGGATTTAATTGATGTAGGGATGTATCAGCCCGGGTCGAATCCTAAACTTGATATTGCAATTGAAATGATGCCAAAAATTAATGCATTTTTGCAGCAGCGAACTTCGGATATTGTAAGTATGGATACGACAATAAATACACTTGTTGAAATGATGCAAGGTGTTGATATTTAAGATTGATTTTTTTTTTCAATATGTTAAACTAAGTATATGAATAGATTTTTGAGTGAACCTGAAGAGTTGAAAAAGTTTGAATTTATATTTGAAAATCCCGTCGGGGGGGGGGCAGTGTCGAAGACACTTTCCACTTAGGTCTTGGTGTTGTTTATAATGTCTCGACCAGAACTTTGTACGTAGCCACGCCGATAGAGCTTGGTGAAGTTTATTATGTGTTGGAAGAAGTTAGCGGCCTAGGCTTGCCGAACAATATTGAACAAATTTTCCCTCCCTTGGGGGAGGGTAGAATTCTCAACGAGCTTGCGAGTTGTAAGAATTCGGGAGAGGGTGTTATGCGCAGTGTCGAAAACACCTTCCACCTAGGTTTTGGTGTTGTTTATAATGCGTTGGTAGAAGTTAAGCGTGGCGTAGGCCAAGGACTTGTAGTTTTTCGTCATGCTGAACTCGTTTCAGCATCTCAATTCGTCATTCTGAGCGGAGCGAAGAATCTTAATTTACCCCTCACCCTAGCCCTCTCCCTCAAGGGGCGAGGGGAAAGTGTTTTGTGTGCGATACCTACATCAAAATCTACAAAATCTTCACCAACATCTACCGGCAGGGCTACGTGCGTAGCACACGATAAGAACTTATCGACCTATCGTCTTAACG
>CATLEG010000076.1 GCA_949915775.1 uncultured Candidatus Melainabacteria bacterium
CGGGAAGAGGGGACCTCCAGTGTACGGGTTATCGCGCCAGCGGTAAACGCCCGGTAGCTGTGTTCCAAGCGGATAAGTGCTGAAAGCATATAAGTACGAAGCCCACCGTAAGATGAGATCTCTCATGACGCAAGTCAGTAAGTCCCGTTGTAGATTACGACGTTGATAGGTCAGAGATGTAAGAATGGCAACATTTTCAGTCGACTGATACTAATAGGACGAGGGCTTTTCCTAAAAGCTTCTTTTTGAGGCTAGGTTAGGATGATTGCGAAAACCTTATAATCATTATGCAACTTTCAGGGTACAGCAAGTACAATGTTGTTGTCATTGACGACAAATAAAAGATTTGCTGGTGACCAAGAGTGAGGAAAACTCCCGTTCCCATCCCGAACACGGTCGAAAAGACTCACATCGGTGAAAATACTTGGCGGGCCACCGCCTGGGAAGATAACTCGTTGCCAGCGCCTATTTTAGAAAGAGAGAATTCATTTGAATTCTCTCTTTTTTTATTAAAGGATTTTATGGATAAAATATCAGCTAAAAATAGTTTTACAGGTATAAGACTTTCTCGGCCTTCATTTAATGATGTCAGAAATGTTGCAATGGCTTTAGAGGTTAACGGCGTAAATGTTCTGGGTTATAGAACATCTTATGTAAATAATGATTTAAATTCAAAATTAAGATTATTTAGACATTTTAGAGTTTTAAATAATTTTAAATCGAATGAGGTTGGTGTAATATTTTTACCATGGAGTAAAGAAGCATACATAATGGGAACACATAGTTATGAACAACAATTATTTCCAATTCTTAAGGAAATAGATCCGTCTGCTAAAATAAATTTATTGCTTTAGTATGGATAAGTATCTCTGAATTTCTATCCGTCTTTCATTATAACAGCAGAACATGCATCTCCTATTGCTATTCCCCAATTTTCACCGGAATTTTTATTGCAGCCGCCCACTGTAGATGATTTTAACAAATTATCTGCAGAAGCTTTATCATGTTTAAATTGATTATTAATTCCAGGTGATAATTTTGGACAATTTTCTGAAAAAGAAAATGTGAATACATCTTTTCCTAACATATTTGGTTTTGCTTTACCATTTGTATCAATTCTTAGAATACAAGTACCTATACTAAATGTATGAGATTTAAATACTACTATGGTTATAAAATTACCATTTGGCAGTGTGTAGATATTTGCCGGAGCTGTTGAATGTAATAATACATATTGACTAGTCGGATCAGTCACCTCAGATTCAAGATATTTGAAATAATAGTTATAATAATTTGCTGAAGTTGGTTTTCTATATTCTCCTAATTTTGTTAATTTTAAATAAGGTGCTAGATATTTATTTACGAAATTTTCAGTGCCTATTGTATAATCCCAGCTGTCAATGTCTCCGTTGTTTTGTTTGGATGTTTCAATAGCCTGATTTATTATGCTATAAGAAGCTTTTAAACGTTGAAGAGTAACATGTTTTTGGTAATTTTTAATTAAAGCAGGTAAAGTTATTATCGCCACAATACCTATTATGCCTAGGGTGATTAAGACCTCAGCAAGTGTAAAACCGAAGCTTAGTTTGACCTTCCGGCAGGGTGAAAAAACTTCGTCTAATGTGAAGGCACATTTCCCCCTCCCTGTATGAGGGGAGGGGGCTTTATAAGTATTTAAGACGTTAAGACGATAGGTCGATAAGTTCTTATCGTGTGCTACGCACGTAGCCCTGCCGGTAGATGTTGGTGAAAATTTTGTAGATTTTGGTATAGGTGTCGCACTCGAAACACTTTTCCCTCGCCCCTTGAGGGAGAGGGCTAGGGAGGGGGCTGGTTTGAAATTCTTCGCTTTGCTCAGAATGACAAAATTTTTATACCTAAAATAGTCCAAAACCCTTGCTAAATGCTCGATGGGGGGGCAATGTGTGAGGTTTTGTTAAACATATTTATACCTCCGTAGTTGCTTAGATTGCAAGAAGATGACAAGCCAAAAAATTATTTTTGTGCGAACTTTAATAGCCTCTTCCGAACTTCAATTCTTATTCTATTTTATTATTTACGATTTTTTTAGTTTTGTCAATTATGTATCTATTCTGTTATTTAATAATTATTTACAAAGCAACAAATGTAACAAAATGTAAAGTTGGGTTTTAAAGTGCCTAAAACGCAGGTATAATCGCTCATAGCATAGCATAGCATAGCATTACTACGCCCATAGCAATAGTTTCCGACAATTCGTTTTTATAAATTTGTACGGGAAATTAAAGGAGAAATTATTATGGCAATTGAAAAGTTGTGCTCACTAATGAGTAAAAAATCTGGTGAAAATGTGGTTAAATTTATGAAAACAGTGATGTCAGGTGTTGGAAAAGAAACTTCTATTTTAGAAGGTAAAGCTATACAACAGTTACCAGAAGAATTAAGCGTTTTTACGAATGGTCTGAAAAAACCGAAAGTTATGTTGGGTTTAAAATCTTCCAATAAAGGTTCAGGTGTTGCTGGTGTAAAAATTCTTGATGGAAATAAAATGGTAAATGCTTTTGCTATGAGCTTAGATACAACAAGAGGAACTACACCTATTTTACAAATTAGAGGAAGAGGTTTTGCGGACGGTAAAAAAACAGATGGATTAAGTGTATTTTTTAATCCAAATGCTAAAATAAAACCAAGCACTTGCGGTAAAGTTGAAATAAATAGAGGTACAAATAAAACATTTGAATTATATACCGAAAATAATGAACTTGCACAAGCTTTTCATTATAATGGTTCAGGTGCTATGTCTGAAATGGCAAAAGATTATAAAAATTTAAAACCTTCTACTTTTAATAACGAGGCAAAATCGTTTAAAGATTTTTGGATTAGTAAGGGTAAGGCGGCAATATCTGCATCATCTTGCGAAAAAGAACTTTTGCAAATTGCCACAAGAAAAAGTAAGCCTACTATTAAATCAGTTACTCAGGCAAAAGATATACTTGTAAAGAAAATGGGGTATGATCCAAAACTTTTATCTTTAGAATCTAAATCAGCAAAAGAAATGGGTTATGCTGCTGCAGCATTTGATCCGACATCCGGCAAAATATTTGTATCAGAGGAATTATTGGCAAAAGGTAATAATACCGAAATTGCGCTTTTGTTATCTCATGAATTGCAGCACATGGATGATTTTGTAAAACTTTCAAAAAGTATTGGGGTTAAAGGATTACAGAAACTTCATCCTGACAAAATTAATGGTGAATTTTATGAAAAAATGGCAAAATATTCAGGTGAACCGGATTTTGATGTGAAACAAATTGTAAAAGACATTAAGACTTACTATAGTCCTTCAAAGTATAAGGGGCATTATCAAGAAATTTTGCATGAAGATGTGTATGCTCTTTCTGCTTTAGAATGTCGAGCACGTGAAGCTGAGAAAAAAGTCTTGGATTTGCTTCGTAAAAAAGGAATTGAAGTGAAAACTGAAGCTAATCCGATGGAATTATATGCTCAAGAATCATCTTCAGCTTTGCATTCTGCATTAAAAAGACTGGAACCTTATTTACCTAAAGAAGGACGAGATAAATTCTTTAACAGAAGATATATTAAAGCTTATAAAAAACTGGAACCTGAGTTATATGAAATTGAGAAGAAAATGGCAAAGGGTTTGCCATCTGAAGAATTTGCAAAACTCGAAAAACAGGCTGAAAAAATACGAAGCAAATATATAAATGAACAATTGTTTAAACGGCGTGTTCTTGAAGAAATGGAAGAAATGTTAAGTAAAAATTAGTAATTTTTGCAGCTCAAAATATTTGGCGGAATTTCGATTCCGTCAATATTTTTATGCAAATTTTAAGTGAAATATCACCGATAGATTTTAGATAAAATAAAAATCCCCGAATGGGGATTTTTTAAAATTCTAATAAAACTTTCAATACTTCTTTTTCTTTGTTTTTTTCAAAAGCCTCAATTGCATCATCTGCTTTATAACGGGCTGAAATTAATGGTGAAAAATCAATTTTTTCTGATTTTAAAAGTCGTAACGCCGGCCCGAATTGTCCACAGCGAGAACCTAAAACTGTAATTTCATCAATTACAATCGGAGCAAGATTAAATTCTTTTGTTGCGGCAACCGTACTTTTTAAAACTAAAACTCCGCGAGGTTTAGTTAGTGCAAGTGAAGTTTCAAATCCTGAAACAGATCCTGTTGCTTCTACTACAACATCATATTTTTTTTCTACTGCAAAATCGTTTAGTAAAGAGGTTTTTACTCCTTGAGCTTTTGCAATATCAAGTTTATTCTGGTGTTTGCCGACTAATGTTACATCATAATTTTGAGCATTTAAAGTCAAAGCTGTGATAAGTCCTAATTTGCCGTCACCAAGAACTATAACTTTTTGGAACGGTTTTATATGTAATTGTTCTGTGATTTCACAAGCTGCTGCCAAAGGTTCTACAAATACAGCTTGTTCATCTGTTACATTTTCCGGAACTTCAAAAAGCACTTCCAAAGGCATTGTAAAATACTCTGCAAAACATCCGTCTTTTCTCCAAATTCCTAAAGTGTGCCTATCCGGACAGTGACGGTATAATTTTTCTGCGCAGTAAGGACATTCCGGATCTTTGCATCCATAGCTAATTTCAGCTACAACACGTTTGCCTAAAAGTGACTGGTCTTCGTCATTGATTTCTTCAACTACACCAACTGCTTCGTGTCCTAATATGCCTTCATAACCCATATAACCTTTTGTGATTTCATAATCAGTGTTGCAGATTCCGGCAAGAGTTACGCGAACTAGAGCTTCACCTTTTTGCGGAATCGGTTTTTTATAATCATTTACTAATTTTAATTCTTTATCAAAAACTACAGCTTTCATTTTAATCTCCTTATCACAAATTATTATATCACATTAATCTATATTAGTTGTTTAAAAATATGAATTATGATATATTTTTACAATATGAAACAGAAAAACTTTGCAATATGTTATAATAAACAAATATCTCATTCGATTGAGGTAAAAGATAAGCTTGAAAAAATTCTTTTGGCGCATAATATTGACGCTCAAGTATTTGATATTGATGAATTAAAAAGCGAATGTAATTTTGTGTTTGTGATTGGCGGGGATGGAACCATATTGAAGGCTGCGAGATTTTATGCAAAATTTAAAATTCCGGTTTTTGGAATAAATCTTGGGCGGTTAGGTTTTTTGTCGCAATCCGGTAAAGAAGATATAAAACTTGCTGTAGAAAAGATTTTAAATGATGAATTTATAATAGAAGACAGAATTATGCTAAAATGTGGAGATTACACTGCATTGAATGATTTTGTTATAAAAGGATGCGATACTGGCAGAACATCAAAGTTTTCTTTGATGATTAATGATAAATTTGTTTGTGATTATCTTGCGGACGGGATAATTATTTCAACACCGACAGGTTCTACTGCATACGGACTTTCAGCGGGCGGACCGGTTTTAGCACCATCGTTGAATGTGTTTGTAATAGTTCCGATATGTGCACATACACTTACTGCACGTCCGCTTGTGGTTTCTGATACTGAAAAAATTACGGTTTGTACAGAAGGACAAGCTTTTGTGTCGGCAGATGGTCAGGAATCGTTTGAAGCAGATAAAGAAATTTGTATTAAAAAATCAGAATTTGATGCGAAATTGGCATTGTTAAATGAAACAGAATTTTATTCTGTTTTGCGCAGCAAACTTCATTGGGCAACTCCGCCTTCATATATCAGTCTTTAAATCTCGTATTTTATTTCTTTTTGACAATTATATATAAGCCCAAAAGTTTATGAATTTAAATTATATTAACTTTTGTTCATAATTTGACTAAAATTCTTGTACTTTTTTTCTATTTAAAATAGTATGTTATTATATTATTGTAAAAAACTATACAATTACATAAAGAGGTAACAAAGTGGAAAATTTCGTATCAGATATCTTTGCGAAAAAAGATGAATCTTCAAACAATGATCAAATTAACAGGTCTCCGGTGAATCCGACTAATATTAAAGTTATTGGTGTTGGCGGCGGCGGCGGTAATGCCGTTAACAGAATGATTAAGGCAGGGCTCTCAGGTGTTGAGTTCTGGTTAATGAATACAGATTTACAGGTTTTGGAATATGGCCAAACTAAAAATAGAATTCAATTAGGTACTAAATCTACAGCCGGCTTAGGTGCTGGTGGAGATCCTTCAGTGGGTGAAAGAGCTGCTGAAGAAGCTCAACAAGAAATTACTCAAGCTTTAGACGGCGCAGATATGGTATTTATTACAGCCGGCATGGGCGGTGGTACTGGTACCGGTGCTGCTCCTGTTGTAGCTAAAATCGCTAAAGAATTAGGAATTTTGACTATTGCTGTTGTTACTAAACCTTTCACTTGGGAAGGCCGCAAAAGACAAAATCAAGCTAACCAAGGGTTGGAAAAACTTAGAGAAGCTGTTGATGCTGTTATCGTAGTTCCTAATGATAAGTTGTTACAAGTTGTTGATAGACAAGTTTCTTTAACTGAATCATTTATTATCGTTGATGAAGTTCTATTAAGAGGTGTACAAGGTATTTCTGATATCATTACAGTCCCTGGACTTATTAACGTTGACTTCGCTGATGTTAAATGCGTTATGCAAGCTTCTGGTTCAGCTCTTATGGGTATTGGACGCGGTCAAGGTGAAGGCAGGGCTATTAAAGCTGCTGAAATTGCTATCAATTCTCAATTGCTTGAATCTTCAATCAATGGCGCAACTGGTGTAATCGTTAATATTACCGGTGGACCAGATATGACACTACACGAAATCTCAGATGCCGCAAATATTATTCATGATGCAGTTAATGATGATGCGACTGTTATTATCGGTACAGCAGTTAATGAAAATATTCAGGGAGAAATTCAAATTACTGTTATCGCTACAGGTTTTGAAATGAAAAATCAATTACCTGAAGAAAAGAAAGAAGTAAAACAGTTAAGTGCATCTGACTTCTTTGCGGGAACATTTAATTCTTCTGTAGCAGCTCAACCGCAGCAAACAGTAAGAAGAAGTTCTATACCGGATGTTTCGCCAAGTTTTACAAATATTGAAATTCCGGATTTCTTGAAGAAATAATAAGCAGGAAGATGAAAAAGATTATAGAGAACGGCTTGCCGTTCTCTTTTTTTGCATAATATTATTGCATATAATTTTTATTATACTTGTGTTTTCAAATCTTATAATATATAATAAAAAATATGAAATGTTATAAAGCAAAATGGATTTTAACATCAGCAGATGATGTGTTAGAGGATATGGCAATTGTTGTTGATGAAGGGAAAATCATTGACATTATTCCTAATTCTCAAGTTAACTTTGAAGAAAAATATGTTAAAGAATTAGGTAATGCTGTGATTACTCCAGGATTTATTGATATGTTAACTCAATATCAATATACTGATATTCTTGATTCAAAACCTCAGGATTTTAAACGCAGATTGAAAAAGTTTTTTAAGATGCTAAGTTTAAAATACACATTTGCAGGTGTTGCTCAGGATAATTATTCTCGAAAATGGGCAGGTATTTTGACTAACTATTTTTCATTAGATAGAAATCAAAAAATATCATCTTTTAAACATGGTGTTACAGAATCTATCAAAGCCGGAACTACATGTATTGCTCAGGTTTCAAAGGAATTTAAATATTTTGAGATTATAAACAAACTACCTATCAAAAATTATTTATTTTTTGAAGTTTTTGCTGATAGTAAAGACAGCAGTAAAAAAACATTTAAAGAATTGCGTGCAAAAGTGGAAGATTTTATCTGGCATAAAGGTGAAAATACGCATATTGGAATTATGCTTAATTCTATATCAGGCGTTCATAGAAAATTATGGGCCTTGTTTTCTAAATATTGCAGAAAACATAATATGCTTTTGATGACACGTTTTGCTGAATCTCTGGATGAAATGGAATGGCTTGAACATGGCTTTTCGGATATTGATTTACTGCATAAATTCATGGGTATGCGTAAAATATCTCCATACAGCAAAGAAGTTACTCCGGTTGAATATCTTGATAATTTAAAAGTTTTGACTAAAAAAGTTCTTGTAGCAAATGCAAATTATGACTCACAAGAACTGGATAAATTAGCTGAAACCGGTGCAAAATATATTTATCAACCCTTATATAGTGAAGAAATTTGTAATAAAAAACTCGATTTTGAAACTGTATTAAAATATTTTCCGCAAAATTTTGGATTATCAACACAAAGTTTTGTACCGAATCATAATTTTAGCTTGTTAAAACTAGCATCATATTTGAATATTAACGGTGTGTTAGATATAGTAGAATTAATTAAATACTTAACTATTTATCCAGCAAAAATTTTACGTTTAGATAATTCAATAGGGTCTATTGAAATAGGAAAAGATGCTGATTTTAATGTGTTTAAATTAGATAATGGAGAAGATTATAATGCTCTTATAAATAAAGAATTCCCATATTCTACTTATTCCAAAGGCCGTAAACTTGTAAAACGCGGAGAGGTTAGATTTAGTTTATGACAATTATAAATGATAGATTTACGGTAAATACTAAAGGTAATACTGATATAATAGATATTACACAAAAAGTTAAACATGCAGTGTATTCTCATTCATTGCAAAATGCAGTAGTAAATGTATATGTTGCAGGAAGTACAGTTTCTATTACAAATATAGAATTTGAACCCGGATTATTGGTGGATTTGCCTGAAGCTTTGGAAAAGATTGCTCCTGCTGGAGTTGAGTATCATCATGACGAAACCTGGCATGATGGTAACGGTTATGCGCATGTAAGAGCATCAATTGTTGGGAATTCCACGATGGTTCCATTGATAGATGGAGCTTTGCAGCTTGGACAATGGCAGCAAATAGTTTTGATTGATTTTGATAATAAATCAAGAACAAGAACTGTATATATTCAAATTGTGTACTAAACTTGAAAAGTGTAATAAAATATGTTAAACTAAATATATGAATAGATTTTTGAGTGAGCTTGAAGAGTTGAAAAAGTTTGAATTTATATTTGAAAATCCCGTCGGGGGGGGGGCAGTGTCGAAGACACTTTCCACTTAGGTCTTGGTGTTGTTTATAATGTCTCGACCAGAACTTTGTACGTAGCCA
>CATLEG010000077.1 GCA_949915775.1 uncultured Candidatus Melainabacteria bacterium
GAAGATGACAAGCCAGAAACTTATTTTTGTGCGAAGCACCTTTAATAGCCTGACCTCTTGACTTCCGTTCTTCCAAGCATCAATTCTTCTTCTAACCCATTATTTACTATTTTTCGCAGTTTGTCAACCTTTTGAAAAATTTTTTATTTTATTTTACAATTTTTTTATGGTGAATATTGATAAAATAATCGAAAAACTTATAGAAGCTAAACAGCCGCGCAGAGAGTTTGTTCAGTTAATGGAAGAATTTAAAGACCCGTATCTTGTTTTGATTGCGTGCATTTTAAGTTTGAGAACAAATGATTTAACAACTTATCCTGCAACATTGAGAATGCTTGAAATTGGCAGAGAACCGAAAGATTTTGCTTATTGTGATGTTGAAAGACTTTCAAAAGCAATTTATCCGGTAGGCTTTTATGCAAATAAAGCAAAACAAATTGTCGAACTTTCAAAAATTATTGTTGAAGAACTTGATAATAAAGTCCCTGATACAATTGAAGATTTAATTAAATTTAACGGCGTTGGCAGAAAAACTGCAAATCTTGTTCTTGCTAAAGGGTTTAATATTCCGGCAATATGTGTTGATGTTCATGTTCATAGGATTTGTAACCGTTTAGGATATGTTAAAACCAAAAACCCTGAAGAAACTGAATTTGCACTTCGCGCGAAACTCCCTAAAAAATATTGGCTGGATATTAATACACTTTTAGTTACTCATGGACAAAATGTTTGCAAGCCGATAAAACCAAAATGTGATGAATGCCCTATTTGTGATTATTGTAATAAAATTATATAAATTTGCATAATTGATTATTAGTTATATAATCGTAAAAAAGGAGTTTAGTATGATTTTAATTGGTTTTTTAATTTTAATTGTCTGGATAATTTGTGTTCAGATGAAATTGAACGATATTGAAGCAAATTTAAAGACAATAAA
The DNA here is from genome assembly GCA_949915775.1 of uncultured Candidatus Melainabacteria bacterium. GTDB lineage: Bacteria > Cyanobacteriota > Vampirovibrionia > Gastranaerophilales > Gastranaerophilaceae > Stercorousia. The sequence continues at coordinate 938 of CATLEG010000077.1, forward strand.
AGGAATTTCTTTAAATGATGAAAAAGTTGTTCAAAAACCAATTGAAAAAGTTATAAAACAAGAAAAAATAGAAATTGAGGATGAAAAAACAGAAGTAAATCAAATTATTTCGGAAAAAGTTGTTACCGATAAAAGTGACTTTGAGAATTTATTTATGGGTAATATTTTTAATAAGATTGGTGCAGTTGCATTGATAATAGGGATTGGAATTTTTATAAAATTATTGGCGCCTTATATTATATTTACACCTTTGATGAAAATATTAATTGGATTCTTTGTCGGCAGCGGAATGATAATAGGCGGATTTAAAATTCATAAAGATAATCTGGAAAAATATGCTGAAGTGTTGACCGGTACAGGTTTTGCAGTGCTATTTACAACTGTTTATTGTGCATCTTCATTGTTTCATTTATTTTCTGATTTTGTTTCAGTAATAATTGGATCAATAATTTTAATTGCTGCTTATTTAGCGGCTGACAGACAAAAAACGATTTCTATGCTTGTTATTGCATTGATTGGCGGTTATTTAAATCCATTTTTTATTTCATCGAGTATAAATTCTAATTTTTTATATGCATATTTTATATTTTTAAATTTGTTATCTATTATTTATGTATACAAAAATCCGCAAAGAGAAGTTTTAAATGTTGTCAATTTGCTTACAACATTTATAATTGGAACATTTTATTTTATTTTTCATTCGGATTTAAATATAATTTATCCTCTTATTATGTGGGTTGTTTATATTGCATATGATATTTTTAGGAAAAATAAAAGTACAGAAGTTTTTGATAAAAATAATATATTAAACTGGCTGAATTTTGCGGTTTTAACTATGTTCACACTTATTGTATTTAAAGATGAAAAAATAAATGTCGGCTGTCTTATAATGTTTGCGGGTTTGGTATATGCAGGTTTGGCATATTATTATATTCAAAGAAAATCAGAATATTTTAAGCCTTATTTATATTCAATGTTAGTTGCGCTTTTGTTGAGCACATTTTATTTAACAGAAGGTGTTTATAGAATAGCATTATGGTCAATTGAAGCATTTGCAGTAACTTTTGCAGTATATAAATATAAACTTGAATATTTGCAGTATTGGATTTTTGCATTTTTAGGAATCGCAGTTACGGGAGTTTTCTTTGTCGAAAATGCTGTATATGCAAAAGATATTTATATGTATGTTCCGGTTTGGAATACGAAATTATGGACATTTGCTTTTCCAGTTCTTTCAGCTTTTGCCGGCTATAAAATGTTATCAAAAAACAAATTTTTCGAGAAAACCGCAGATGTGTTGAAGTTTACTGCAATTTCTTTAATTTATATTTATGCTGTTTTTGAATTAAGTGATTTTATAACAAGATACTTAACAGGTTCAAAACTTTCACAAGAGTTTGTTAAACAGATGATATATACAATTGTCGGATTCAAATATGCATTACAGACACGCAGAATGTACAATTTAAGTCAATTTGAATTATTTAAAACGGCGTCTATAATTGTTGGTGGAATTTCGCTTATAATATTACTCGGAGCAGGATATAATTATAATCCTATATCCGGATTTATACCTGTGTTAAATATAAGATTTGCGGCATTTGTTGCTGCTATTGTGACGACTGTTATTTTTGCAAAATGGACAAAATCTGCTTTTTATAAATATTTAGCAGTCATTTTGGGCTTTTTACTTTTGCATTTCGAAGCATCTGATTATATTGAAAAAATAGGCGGATTGCATTATTTGATTTCCATAATATGGATATTATATGCCGGAATTATTTCTATTGTTGGTATCTTTACAAATAAAGATTATTTAAAAATATCCGGTATCTGGATAAGTATATTAACAATTTTAAGAATATTTATTTATGATTTATCCGGAGTTGAAGCGGTTTACAAACTAGCGGCTTTTTTAACAACGGGTACAATATTAATGATAATTTCATATTATTATAATAGATATAAATCTTAATAAAGTAGCAAAAAATATTTTTATTGACTTTAATATAGAAAAAGGAAAATTTATGATTACACTTAAACCAAATTTAAGAACAAAAATTACAAGATATATTAATAATGCTAAATATTATAGAGAACAAAAATCTATAAATAAATATTTCAATCTAAATGATAATATTGGGGCAGATGCATATAATCAGCTTTATTCTGCGAGAAAAACTATTGCCAATTATGCTAAAAGTAAAGGGGTGACTATTGAAATTGCAGATGCCGAAAGTTTGCTTGTTAATGATAGGTTTGAATTTGATATTGATGAAAGATTTGTTCAAAGAGCAGCAAAAAACAATTTGAAAGTTACTATAAGACCATTAAAAAAACTTCCAATGCGTAAAGGCGGCAGATTACTAAGCACTAGTGAGTTTGTTTCAAAAGATACATCTAAAACTCATTTGCATACTGTTGATAATTTTTTTATGGTAGAAATACCTTCAGATGGTTTACAACAAACTAGAGTTGCAAAAGTTCAACACGAAGACAATTTTTTAAGAAATATTTATAGAACAATTGAAAGCAGAATCAAAGCATTTCAGCAATTTCGTAAATAAAAAACTTGCTAAAATCTGTGATATATGTAATAATGAAATTATGGTTGTATAATATTTGGTCTTTTTTTAAATATATACAATCGGGGTTAATCAGATAATTACATAGGAGTTCGACAAATGAGTGTAGAAAACCCTCATAAAATCGACGTATCAAAGTTGGATGAGATTATTGAATCTTACGGTGCAAAAAAATCCAACCTTATTGCGATTTTACAGAAAGTTCAGGAAGTCTACCGGTATCTGCCTGAAGATGCAATGATTTATATCGGTACAAAAATAGAAGGTCTGTCACCGGCTACGGTTTTCGGGGTGGCAACTTTTTATGCACAGTTTTCATTAGAACCGAAAGGTAAATATGAAATAAAAGTTTGTGACGGTACAGCATGTCACGTTAGAGGGTCAATGCCTGTTTTAAACGCTATTAGAGCTAAATTAAGTATGCCTGAAGGTCAATTAACAAGCGAGAACGGACTATTCTCACTCGAAACAGTAAGCTGCCTGGGTGCTTGCGGACTTGCACCAGTAGTAGTTATAAATGATAAGGTTTATCCTCAAATGACATCAGACGCTATTACAATAGTGCTTGATACATTGATGAAAGAGGAGGCTTAAATGGAAAAAACAGGTTTAAATATTAATATTCAAGAAGAACAAAAAATTGCACAAGAGCATATCAAAGAGCAAGGTTTAAGAGTTCTTGTATGTGCAGGAACAGGCTGTGTTGCAAACGGCTCAATGAAAGTTATTGAAAAATTTAAAGAACTAGGAGCAGACGTTGCTGTTTTATCAGATTATGACAAAATGACAATTGTTCCAACAGGATGCCATGGCTTTTGTGAACAGGGTGTTTTAGTTGTAATTCCTGACAAACACGTAACTTATGTTAAAGTTAAAGAAAAAGATGTTGAAGAAATTTATGAAAGTCATATTAAAAACAACAAACCCGTTGAAAGACTTTTGTATGTTGACCCGAAAACTCACGAACACGTAATGGATGATGAACATATAAATTTCTATGCAAAACAAACTCGTACAGCGCTTGCAAATTGTGGTAATATCAACGCTGAAAGTATAGAAGAAGCGATTGCCGTAAGAGGTTATGAGGCTTTAGCAAAAGTTCTTGAAGAAAATAATCCTGAGGCCGTTATCGATACAATTGAAAAATCAGGATTGCGCGGACGCGGCGGCGGCGGCTTCCCAACAGGCAGAAAATGGAGATTTACGGCAGCCAACAAAGGCGGAAAATCTTATATAGTCTGCAACGGCGACGAGGGCGACCCCGGAGCATTTATGGACAGAAGCGTTATGGAAGGCGACCCGCACAAATTGCTTGAAGGTATGGCAATTGCCGCATTTGCAATAGGGGCAGATGAAGGCTATATCTACGTTCGTGCAGAATATCCGCTTGCAATTAAACGTTTAAGAAAAGCAATTAAAGATGCCGAAGAAAAACATTTCTTAGGTAAAAACATTATGGGAAGTGATTTCTCACTTGATTTGCATATTAAAGAAGGCGCAGGAGCTTTCGTTTGTGGAGAAGAAACCGCTTTAATTGCATCAATTGAAGGTGAACGAGGAATGCCGAGACCAAAACCTCCATTTCCGGCAAACAAAGGTTTGTTTGGCAGACCGACATTAATTAACAATGTTGAAACTTTAGCAAATGTTCCTGTAATTATGTTAAATGGCGCTGACTGGTTCTCGTCAATGGGTACGGAAACATCAAAAGGTACAAAAACATTCGCACTGACTGGCGATGTTAATAATACAGGTTTAATCGAAGTTCCGATGGGTACAACTTTACGCGAAATAGTTTTTGATATAGGCGGCGGAATGCGTGACGGTAAAAAATTCAAAGCCGTTCAAATCGGCGGCCCCTCTGGCGGATGTTTGACAGAAGAACATCTTGACATCCCGATGGATTACGATAACCTCATAAAAGCAGGCGCAATGGTAGGTTCAGGCGGTCTTGTTGTTATGAGTGACAAAACCTGTATTGTTGAAGTTGCAAGATTTTTCATGAACTTTACACAGAATGAAAGCTGTGGTAAATGTGTCCCTTGCCGCGAAGGTACTAAAAATATGTTAAAAATCCTTGAAAAAATCGTTGCCGGCAAAGGTACAATGGAAGATTTGGAACTTTTGGAAGAACTTGCACAATCAGTTAAAGACGGTTCTTTATGCGGATTAGGTAAAACAGCTCCAAACCCTGTACTTTCAACTTTGAAATACTTTAGAGATGAATATATTTCTCATATTAAAGATAAAAAATGTCCAGCAGGAGTTTGTACGGCAATGAAGAAAATCGTTATTAACGAGGCATTATGCAAAGGCTGTACAAAATGTGCAAGAACTTGCCCTGTAGGCGCAATCGACGGTACTGTTAAAAATCCTCACCATATTAATCAGGATAAATGTATTAAATGCGAGGCTTGTTTAACAAATTGTCCATTTAAGGCAATTGTACTTGAATAGAAGTTTGGAAGTCAGGAAGGCAAGAGGGCAAGCTATTTACCGAAATTCGCCTGACATCTTGACCTCTGAACTTCCGTTCATCAAAAATATAAGGAATCAAACAATGACTAACGAAATAAAAACATTATTTATAGACGGTAAAGAAGTTGAATTTACTGATGAACCTAATTTGCTTGAAGTAATTAGAAAAGCAGGGATGAATGTGCCGACTTTTTGTTACCGTCCCGATTTAACATCATTTGGCGCATGCAGAATGTGCGTTGTAGAAGTTGAAGGCAGAGGAATCCAATCTTCTTGTACAATGCCGCCTGAAGCCGGTTTAAAAATTCATCTAAACACTGAAAAAACAAGAAGAATCAGAAAAACAGTTTTAGAACTTCTTCTTGCAAACCACGACAAAAGCTGTTTAACCTGCGATAAATCAGGTAATTGTGAACTACAACAGTATGCGGAAGAATACGGAATCAGAAAAATTAGATATCCGGATAAGGCATTGGAAGATTACTTGCCTGTAGACGACAGTTCACCATCAATTGTACGTGATCCGAACAAATGTATTCTGTGCGGCGCATGCGTTAGAGCTTGTACGGAATTTCAAGGACATTCAGTTTTAGGCTTTGCTAACAGAGGTTCTAAAACTGTTGTGCAGCCAATGAACGGTAGACCTTTAGGGCAAGTTGACTGTGTTAACTGCGGTCAATGCGCGGCAGTTTGCCCGACAGGAGCTTTAACAATTAAATCTGATATCGAAAATGTTTGGAAAGAAATTACAAACAAAGATAAAAAAGTTGTAGTTCAAATGGCACCCGCAACACGTGTTGCAATCGGTGAAATGTTTGGACTTCCTGCGGGTGAAAATTCTATTGGTAAAATGAATGCAGCATTACGAAGAATAGGTTTTGATTTAATTTTTGACACCAATTTTTCGGCTGACTTGACCATTATGGAAGAAGCTTCTGAATTTTTAGATAGATTAAAATCTGGTCAAAACTTACCGTTATTTACTTCCTGCTGTCCAGCGTGGGTAAAATATTTGGAAGAGCACCATCCTGATATGTTAAACCACTTATCAAGCTGTAAATCTCCAATGAGTATGTTATCGCCGGTATTGGCAAAATTCGTGCCCGAACAGTTGAATATTTCAAGAGAAAATCTTGTAATTGTCGGTATTATGCCTTGTACAGCTAAAAAATACGAGTGCAAACGTCCAGAACTTACAAAAGATGGCAAAGCAGACACAGATTATGTTTTGACAACTCAAGAATTGGGTAGAATGATCAAAGAAGCTGGAATTGATTTCAACGCGCTTGAACCCGAGCCAAACGACAATCCGTTCGGTGAATATACAGGCGCTGGAACAATTTTCGGCGCATCAGGCGGTGTTGCAGAAGCTGCTGTTAGAACAGCTTATGAATTTGCAACTGGGGAAAGCCTTGAAAATGTCGACATCAAAGAACTTCGCGGAACATCAAACAGATGCCGCGATATTGAACTTGATTTGAAAGGTACAAAACTTGTTGTAAGAGTTGTTTCTACATTAAAAGAAGCTGAAAAATCAATTCAAGATATAAAATCAGGAAAAGCACAATTTGCAATGCTTGAAGTTATGGCATGTCCCGGCGGCTGTATCAATGGCGGAGGTCAGCCTCGTTCTTGCGACAATTCAAAAACAAAAGAAATTCGTGCGCAGGGTTTATATAAAGAAGATTCAGAACTAAGTTTGAGAAAATCACATTATAATCCATCAATCAGAAAACTTTATAATGAGTATCTTCAAGAGCCGAATTCACATAAAGCACATGAATTGTTACACACGATTTATAAGGACAAATTCACAGGTTCTTATAAAGATATATAATAAAAAAGCTCCCAATCGGGAGCTTTTACCATGGGTAGTCTTTTTTAAATTCCCATCCATCATACATTAAAACAGCAGTGCATTTTTGTCCTCCAAAATTGGCATTTTTATTGCAACATCCCATATCGGTGCAAGTTAGTAACGTATCTCTATCATTAGGTTGTCCATATCCAATAATTTTAGCAGTTTTTATATCTATTAAAAACGTAAATAAATCTTTCCCATAGACGTTAGGTAAAGTTTTTGAACCATTGATATCAATAAATAACCAGATATTCTTAGCAGTTGCACGCTCAACTCTACTTAATCCAATACAAGAACCATTTGCAAGTTCTAATGACGGGCTATTATCCATCATTGGAGCTCCGGCTCCTTGTCCGCTTAGAAAAGTATAAGTATATGAACCCTGACTAAAACACATTAAACGAGGGTGATCATTTTCTTTATTTTTATATTTTCTGGCTTTAACATTTGGAGCAATATATTTATGTAAAATAGTTTCAGCATCACGAAAATCCCAATTTTCAATATCTCCATGTTGCATTATAGCCATTTGTAAAGCTTGATTAATAATAGAATAAGCTTCTTTTAAACGTGCCGATGTAACTTTCTTTTGATAATTTTGAATTAATGAAGGCAAAGTTATTGCCGCAACAATCCCGATAATGCCAAGGGTGATTAGGACTTCTGCAAGGGTAAACCCAAAGTTTAATTTGACCTTCCGGCAGGGTGAAAAAACTTCCGCCAGAGTATACCCAAATTTTACCCTCTCTCTTTGTGAGAGGGTAGAATTTGTTAGTGAGCTAAATGCGAACTTACAAATTCGGGAGAGGGTAGGGGTATTATCAGTCTCTAAGACGTTAAGACGATAGGTCGATAAGTTCTTATCGTGTGCTACACACGTAGCCCTGTCAGTAGATGTTGGTACAACTTTTATAGATTTTGATGTAGGTATCGCACTCGAAGCACTTTTCCCTCGCCCCTTGAGGGAGAGGGTTAGGGTGAGGGGTAAATTGAGATTCTTCGCTCCGCTCAGAATGACTGAATGAGATGCTGAATCAAGTTCAGCATGACGTGTGTGTTTCATTAAATTTTCAATTATCTGTTTCATAATTTCTTTCCTTTCATTAATTACTTTATATCTTGTTGACCTTATCTTTTACCCTCACCCGAATTTACAAAATTATCACAAATATTTACCGACAGGGCTACGTGCGTAGCACCCCTCACC
>CATLEG010000078.1 GCA_949915775.1 uncultured Candidatus Melainabacteria bacterium
GAGTGAATAACGACCAGTTGCAAAAAGTTCAAAAGCCCTGCGAACAAATAAAATACGAGATTTATCTATAATCAAACTCTTTTTTGCCCCTCTTAAATATCCGTAAGGCGGTTGGAATGGCCAGTAACCCTGTTCAAGACCTTCATGTAAACCTTTTGAGATTTCTTCGGACAGGTTGTCAATGTAGTTTTTTGCCATTAAAACCTTAATCCCATGTATGAATTTGTCATGCGATTTGGAATTTTTGCTGATAATACTGCCCTCTTTAACTAAATGTATCTCTAAATCATAATCTTCAAAGGCTTCGTGCTTGAAACAATATTTAAGCTATCAACTTTTGGTGCCATAATTATATTCCCATAATATTCCCCTGTATATTTATATAAAGTATTTTTCTCATAAAAAATTGCCTTTTTGATAAAAAACATTGTTACAGTTTTTTAAACGTAGGATTTTGGAATTTTGAATATAAAAAACTGTAGATGTCGAATGTGTTCAAATTATAGGCTTTGCGGCGATTTGGCGAATTTGCTGTGTTAAATTGTATGTTAACGCAATAAAAAGACGATAACAAAAGTTATCGAATTTTTTATTTAAAAATTTTTAAAATAAAAAAGGACAATATTTTTATTGCCCTTTTTTTTTATTATATTAAACCTAAGACTTTTTTATACCAGGAAAATGTTTCCAGTTCGATGCCATTGAATGTTGTTTTTAGGCATTGATTTTTTAAATAATTTTCGAATTCATCGTTAAATTTCGATTTGTTTTGCTTAGGTTTCGTTACTTTTGAAGTTAAAACTGTCATAAACATTCTCCTTTTCCATTAGTACACATATATAATCATTGTAGATATTATAACAAATTTTGTTAAACATTTCTAGTGGCAATAAAACGTGAACATGGCAAAATTTGCGCCCTGTCTGTAAATTTTGATGTAAATTTTTGTAAATATTGTAAGATGCACTATCGACTTTTAAATTTTATATGCTCTGTTGTAAAATTTCAATTGCCCATAACGGTTATTATTATTTTTAAAAATATATTCTTATTGTTTTGCAAAAAATCTAACTTTTTGATATAATGTTGTTATCGAAAAGGAGAGTGTATTATTAATAAGAAGTTATTGATTTCGGCAATTTTATTTATGATTGGGCTTCAGGTTAATGCAATGACACCGGAAGTTAATTCATTGTACCAGCAGGCTTGTTCAGCTGAATATAAAGAGGATTATAAAACTGCGGTAGAAAAATTGACAGAAGCGCTTAGCTATTCACAAAATGATGTAATGATTTATACTAAACTTGCAGGTGTTTATAGTGAAATGGGTGAATATGACAAAGCGCTGACTATGTATTCTAAAGTCGCGGAATTGAAACCTGCTGATGGATATATTTATATAAGTGTTGGTAGTATTTATGAAAATCTTGGTAAATATAAAGAAGCACTAGAATCATATAGTAAAGTTATGGAAATGTGTCCTGAGTATTTATACAATTATCTCAATATTGCTAATGTCCAATATCAGCTTGGTGATTACAAAGCTGCTATTGAAAATTATAATAAATTTTTATCTACATATTCTCAGCATAGAGAAGCAAGAGAAAATCTTGCTGCATCTTATTTAAGTAATGGTAATTATGAAAGTGCTGTAAATGAATATGAGAATGTTTATCAAAAAAATCCTTCTGCATTTAAAGATTTTTCTAAATATGGTTTAGCGCTTTTTGAAACAAAAAATTACGAAAAAGCTGTTGATTTTTTAGAAAAAGCTGTTGATGCTGATCCAGATAATTCTGCGGCGCATATAAACCTTGCTCTATCTTATCAAGAATTAGGAAAAAATGAGTTAGCTTTAGGGCAATATGATGTTGTTTTTAGGCAGCAGCCGGAATTACATTCTATGCGTTTTGATTATGGTAATTTACTTGCTGATATGGGTAAAAATGATGCTGCTATTGCAAATTATAAAATTTATATATCAAATTTCCCTAATGATGCAAGAGGATACCAAAATATAGGTGTTGTTTATAAAAGATTAAATAAAATTGACAATACAATAAGTAGTTATGAAAAAGCGCTTGAACTTCAAAAAGATAAGCGTGATTTGACATTGGTTGAAGATTTGGCTGAATGTTATCATCTCAAAAAAGATTACGTAAATGCATTAAAATATTATGATGAAGTTCTTACTGCAAAACCTGATGATTTTGATGTTAAATACAATAAAGCACTTGTATTACATGCCATGAACAAATATAGTGATGCAATTGCTTTGTATAACGAGCTTTTATCTGTTAAAGATAGTCAGGATATTCAAAATAATTTAACAGCGGCTTATGTTGCACTTGGTGATGAATATTTAAAAGCCCATAATTATTCACTTGCAACTGAAATGTTTGAAAAAGCAGTTGATAGAAATACAAATGATAGTTATGCATATTTCGGATTGGCTCAATCATATAGAGCTTGCGGAATAAATGATAGGGCAACTGAATATTTTGAAAAAGCAATTTCAATGGCGCCAGATAAAATGGAATACAGTACAGCTTTTGCTGAATTTATTTCAGCTACAAGTAAACCGGATATTAAAATTTCGGCAGATTCATCATCTCAAGGAATTACAGAAATCGTTTTGACAATGGATTCTTCTGCTGATGAGGCAAAACAGATAAAAGATTTGATATTAAAAGGCGACGAAAATTATAAAAATAAAAATTATACTCAATCTATAAAAGATTATCAGGAAGCTTTGAAAATTAATCCGTCTGATGAAGTTACTCTTTTAAAAATAGGAAATCTATATAAACTTCAAAATGATAATAAAAGTGCGATAAGTTTTTATAAAAAAGCGATTGTTGTAAATCCGAATTATACCGATGGATGGTTTAATTTGGGACTTGTTTATGCAAATGATAAAAACAATAATAAGGCAAAAGAGTGTTTTCATCGTGTAATTACTTTGAATCCTAATTATGGATACGCTTATTATGCACTAGGATTGGCTTATGAACAAGATGGAAATAAAAAAGAAGCGTTAAACAATTACAAAATTTTCCTTGTTCATAATAAAGATGAAGCAACTGGAAAAGCTGTTCAAGAAAAAATTAAAAAATTGGAAAATGAATAAACTGATATACATACTTTTGTTGATAATGATGCTTACTGTAGGTTGTACAAAACCTGATAAACCGGCAATTCTTTTTAACAGAAATCCTATAACAGAACAGAATGTTTATGATTATTCTGTGATTTTTCCCGTTGGAGCACGAATTTATTATCTTGTTCTTATTCCAAAAAAAATAGAATCACGCTATATATATATTCAGGTTATAAAAAAAGATAACTCCTACGGACGTTTAGGTTACAATCTTGTTTGGACACGTAATATTCGATTGAAAGATGAAGAAATAAATTATTTTACAGATTATTTCGTTTTGAATGAAAAAGGATTTTATATAATGAAAGTTTACTCGAAAGACAATCCACAACAAGTTTTGACATCTGCTGAATTTAGAGTTGGTGAGTGATTATTAATTTATATATATTCTCAACGAGCACGCGAGTTGTAAGAATTCTGGGTTCATCATGAGATGCTGAAACCACTCCAAGAGGACCCATTTCCCACAAAATCAATAGATTTTTGGAAAAGGAGGTAAATTCAGCATGACGTGACTCTTTTGTTCCCTCTCTTAGGGAGATGGTTAGGGAGAGGGGTTAACATAATGGAGCTATACACTCCTACCATACCCTCTCTCGAATTGCTAGAATTCGCTTCCGCTCATAAAGCAATTCTACTCTCTCCCTAGGAGAGAGAAATATGTTTAGAACAAAATATTTAACATTTAACAAAAGATTAGTAGGTTGGGCTTTTAGCCCAACGATTATAATTAAAGGAACTATGCGTACCCGCCTAATTGGAGGGAATGCTCCGCTTTACCCACCCTACTTAAATGGACTTAACGTCTTATCGTCTTAAAGACTTTTTCCCCATGTAACAATACCTTAACAAAATTTTACAAAGCTGGAAACCCTTGTATAATCGCTCATAGCATAGCATAGCATAGCATTACTACGCCCATAGCAATCTTTTTGGCGTTTGTGTTTTTATAAAAGAGTAAGGAAAATCGATTTTTCAAAATATGAAGAAAAAGAAAGGAAGTTAAAAATGATATCAAATGGATTAGGAGCTATAGGGGTCTATGGCAGAAAAGCGTTAGGGTATGCAGCAAAATCTGTAGGAAGAAGCAATGTTTATTCAAGACAATTGGCATCTGCAAATAAGCCATTGGTTGAAAGTTCTTCTGTTGATGTTTTGAAAACAATTAAAAGGTTATTATCTAAAAAGAATTGGGCAAGATTTTTTAATGAAGAATTACCGGGTTTAAAGAATTTTAGAAATTTAGGTGTTGTTGAAAAAGAAACGATGGCAGCGCAAGAGTTTGGTTCAAAAATGGGCGCAAAAAACTGGAAAGAATATATTCAAGCTATTATAGATAATCCAAAAACAGGATTAACGCAGAATAGCACTTGTGCAGATTTTGTACGAAAAGCTTTTCCTGGAATTCCAAGCTAAAAACGGCTCTTATGAGCCGTTTTTATTATTCATTATTATCTAAAAGACTTGTTTGAGAAGTTGTAGTTTCTTCTGCTTCCATAGAAGCTACATCTTTTTTTACCGTTTCATCTTCATCAGGGTTTACTATTTTGTTTACTGAAACAACAGTGTCATTGTCAACAAGGTTTTGTGCTCTAACACCAGTTGCAGGTCTGCCCTGACGTGAGATTGAACCTGCATTAAGTCTTGTTACAACTCCGTTTGCAGTTACCATCATAATATCGTCAGAATCTTGAACGATTGTCAATGCAACTAATCTTGATGATGATGATTTGAATTTAGTTGCAATCAAACCGATTCCGCCTCTGTTTTGGCTTCTGAATTCTGATAATTTTGTACGTTTTCCGAAACCGTCAGAAGTTACAACAAGCAAATCAGCATCGTAATCTCTCGGTACAATGTCGCATCCTACAAGTTCATCGCCTGTTCTTAGTTTCATTGAAGTTACACCGCGTGCAGAACGTCCCAAAGGTCTTAAATCCTCGATTGGGAAGCGAATTGCCATACCACAAGATGTTCCGATAATGATTTCGTCACGTGCGGTTGCAAGTTTTACCCAATTCAATTCGTCGCCTTCTTCAAGACCGATTGCGATAATACCGTTTCTTCTGATATTTGAGAAGTTATCTAATTCAATACGCTTGATATAACCTTTTTTAGTAAGCATTATCAAATTCAAATCGTGTGAGAATGAACTTACAGGAACTACTGCTGTAATTCTTTCATCCTGATCTATCGGTAATACGTTTATAATTGGCAATCCTTTTGCCTGACGGCCGCCTTCAGGGAAGTCGTATACATTCAAGCTGTAAACAGTACCTTTAGAAGAGAAGAACAATACTTTATCATGCATCATTGCTGTAAAGAAATGCTGAATATCATCGTCTTCTTTTGTTTTTATCCCTGATTTGCCGCGAGTTGCACGATTTTGACGTTCAAATGTATCTAGTGAAATTCGTTTTAAATATCCCTGGTGAGTAATGAATACCGCCATTGGAGTGTTCGGTGTCAAATCTTCTATAGTAACTTCACCTTGATCTGGTAAAATTTGTGTTTTTCTGTCGTCGCCATATTTTTCTTTATCTTCAAGAAGTTCTGTTTTGATGATGTTAAGAATTTTTTGACGGCTTGCAAGAATTTCTTCGTATTCAGCAATTTTCTTTAATAATTCATCGTATTCTGCTTTAACTTTATCCTGTTCTAATCCTGTCAAACGTCTTAATTGCATTTCCAAAATAGCGTTTGCCTGATCAACGTCAAGACCAAATCTGCTCATTAAACCTGTTCTTGCATCATCTGTGGTTTTGGATTTTTTGATAAGTTCAATAACTTCATCAATTGAGCCTAAAGCAATAATTAAACCAGCTAAAATATGAGCTCTGATTTTTGCTTTTTTAAGGAAGAAAATTGTACGTCTTGTAACTATTTCAACCCTATGTTCAACAAATTCATCTAAAACTTGTTTCAAATTCATCAATCTTGGTTGTTTGCCGCATAATGCAAGCATATTTACACCAAATGTTGTTGCAAGTTGTGTAAATTTGAATAAATTATTTTTAACAACATCAGGTTTTGCATCACGTTTAAGTTCAATAACGATTCTCATACCTTCTCTGTCGGATTCATCGCGAATATCTGAGATACCATTAATGCGTTGATCTTTTACGAGTTCAGCAATTTTTTCAATAAGAACAGCTTTGTTAACTTGATAAGGAATCTCTGTAATAACAATAGCAGTACGTGCCTGACGTCCGCCGCCGCCGGCTATTTCTTCAAACCCAGCCACTGCTTGCATTTTGATAGAGCCTCTTCCTGTTTCGTAGGCTTGTTTAATATCACTTAAACCGATAATTGTTGCGGCAGTAGGAAAATCCGGACCTTTTACATATTCCATAAGCTCACTAATTGTAATGTCCGGTTTGTCAATTAATGCAATTGTTCCATCAACGATTTCAGAAAGATTATGCGGAGGAATATTAGTAGCCATACCAACTGCGATACCGGAAACACCGTTTAATAATAGCATTGGAAGTCTAACCGGCAAAACTGAAGGTTCTTGTAATGAACCGTCGAAGTTAGGTTCAAATTCAACTGTTTCACAATCAATATCAGCAAGCATTGATTGTGTAATCTTGTGCATTCTGGCTTCTGTATAACGCATTGCAGCAGCTCCATCACCGTCAACTGAACCGAAATTACCATGGCCGTCAACAGTCAAATAACGTGTTGAAAAGTCTTGAGCCATACGAACTAATGCTTCATAAACTGCTGTATCACCATGCGGATGGTATTTACCAAGAACTTCACCAACAATACGTGCACATTTTTTAAACGGTTTGTCAGGTGTCATTCCAAGTTCGTTCATGGCATATAAAATCCTTCTATGAACAGGTTTTAAGCCATCGCGAACATCGGGTAATGCACGTCCAACGATTACACTCATTGCATAATCAATATATGAACGTTTCATTTCTTCTCTTATATTAACCGGAACAATTTTCCCGTCTGCAAACATATTTTGTTGATTACTCATCTTAAAATTCCTCTTTTTCTGGTAGTTAAACACTATTCCCTTATCCATATTATAGCATGAACAAGGGAATATGCCTAATATCTTTACAAATAGTAAAAAATTTTTCAAGGTTAATATACTTGAAATATTGCTAAAATATGTTAAACTAAATATATGAAAAGATTTTTGAGTGAGCCTGAAGAGTTGAAAAAGTTTGAATTTATGTTGGAAAATCCCGTCGGGGGGGGGGCAATCGCCGCGTAGCCCAAGGACTTTGGCGAGTTAATGATGCGTTTTGTGGTATTTTCCCTCCCTTGGGGGAGGGTAGAATTCTCAACGAGCTTGCGAGTTGTAAGAATTCGGGAGAGGGTGGTATTAGTGAAGTTTATAATGTGTTGGAAGAAGTTAGCGGCGTAGTCCGAGGACTTTGGTCTGTTTTAGATTTTTGTCATCCTGAACTTGATTCAGGATCTCATTCCGTCATGCTTAACGCAGTGAAGAATCTCAAAAATAATAAGGTGCAATTAATTGCACCCTACAAAACTATGTATGTAATTAAAGTATATAAAGGAATAAATGAAAGGATGAAAATTATGAAAAAGTTATTAAAAAAAATGTTTACAAATTTTGTTATGAGCGAAAAATCTCAGACCACCCCCTCATCCGACACTTCGTGTCACCTTCTCCCACCAATGGGGAGAAGGCAGTTTAGCTTCGGGTTTACATTAGCGGAAGTTCTAATTACCCTCGGCATCATCGGTGTTGTGGCGGCATTGACTTTGCCCAGTTTAATTGCTAAATATGACGAAATGGTGACTATGAATAAAATCAAACGCAGTTATTCTGAAATAATAAATGCCGTAGAAATGCGTAAACAAGAACTTGGTTCAAGTGATTATAAAGACATGTTTGATCCTTCTGTTTATACTGCGGAAGAAATGCTTGATGGAATAGCAAAATACTTGAATGTTGTAGAAAGATGTAAAATTTATGATAGGGGCTGCGGTGGTAAATATGCAATAAAATTTGGTATAAAAGTTAATGACGGATATGGTAAGACCAGTAGTAATAGTTATTTTTATAATGAAAGAGTTTTGCTAAATGATGGTACAATTATGGCTGTGTCTTCTTTACCTTGGAGTGGAAACGATTGCTCTTATGAATATAGGTTTTTGGCGAAAGACGAAAACGGGAATGCCATATTAGATGCAGATAATAAGCCGACATACAAGACTAGTACTAGTAGAGGCTGTGCTAGTATTTCCTTTGATGTTGATGGCGTTAAAGGTAAAAACCAATATGGTTATGATAATTATAAATTACTTGTTATGCCTGCAAAACTCTCAGGGAATAGTGATGAGCGATTTGGTAATATATTTAAAACAATGAGAACTGGTAAGTTTGACTATGAAAAGTATCAAGCTGGAGATTTTTAAAAAGAAAGGAAAAATTATGAAACAGATAATTGAAAATTTAATGAAACACACACGTCATGCTGAACTTGATTCAGCATCTCATTCAGTCATTCTGAGCGGAGCGAAGAATCTTAATTTACCCCTCACCCTAGCCCTGTCTTGGATTTGCTCCACGCTCACAGAGTTTCGCCAAAGTTGCTACGCAACAAAAGGCTCAATCTGTTCGCTATCCGGACTCGTTTTACTC
>CATLEG010000079.1 GCA_949915775.1 uncultured Candidatus Melainabacteria bacterium
TGCCGCTTCGCGCTCGAACCAAAAACAAGGCTTCGCCTTGTGGGTTCTCATCCCTCCATAAAAAAAGAAGCCGGTTAGGCTTCCTTATTTTGGGACCGGAGGGATTGTCTTTCTCAGCGGCATTAAACGGGTCTACAGTTGACTACTTCATAGACTTTGTCTATTTCGTAGTCAAACTTTCGCCCTCTGCCGCTTCGCGCTCGAACCAAAAACAAGGCTTCGCCTTGTGGGTTCTCATCCCTCCATAAAAAAAGAAGCCGGTTAAGGCTTCCTTATTTTGGGACCGGAGGGATTCGAACCCACGACCAAGGGATTATGAGTCCCCTGCGCTACCGCTGCGCCACAGTCCCGCGGTATTATTCAATTTTATTATATTTTGGGCTTGCGGTAGCGCTCTGCGCTATCCTTCCCTCCACTTCGGAAAATACTTAATTTTCCTTGTGGAGTCCTTGCCACAGTCCCATTTATTAAATTTTTTTTGGACTTATCAGCGGTAGCTTTGCGCTACCTTCCCTCTCCTCGAAAGATACTTAATCTTTCTCGTCGGCAGAGTGCCACAGTCCAATGGCATAAGTTTATTCTATCATTAAACAGTTTAAAAATCAAGTGTAAATTTTGGAATTATATCCAATTTTACTCTAAAATTATTTCTGTATGTCACACTGAACCCATTTCAATCATATATATAAAATGCTGAAACAAGTTCTGCATGACAAGTTGGAACTATTTCTGTGAAAAATTGTATACAAGTCTCTAAATTTTTACAGACTCTAAAACCGTATTTGCTGATAATATTTCTGAATTCAAATCTCTATCAATTATACAACCTGATGGAATTATACAATTTCTTAAATGAACATTAGGAGCAATATGTACATTATCCCATATTATACAACTGTCTATAATAGCATCTTCTCCTATGATAACATTTGAACCAATTGTAGAATTTCCAATAAATTTAACTGATTTATCGATTGAACTTTGTGATATATAAGAACCGTTTTCTTTACAAACAATCGGCGAATGTTCAAATTCGCATTTACCGGCAAATACATCCTGTACTGATTGCTTATATTGATCCAAAGTTCCGATATCACTCCAGTATTCATTCACTTCAAATGTATTTATAGCATGCTCCAATAACAATTTTGGAAATACATTTTTCGCAAAATCATAAAAAGTATTTTCAGGAATATATTCAAATATTTTGTAATCAAAAATATATATACCTGTATTAATTAAATTACTCTTTGCTTCACTAACCGAAGGTTTTTCTTGAAATTCTATAATAAATCCGTTTTTATCAGTTACAACAACTCCAAAATGAGAAACTTCTTCTATTGGAATTTGTTTAACACCAATTGTAGCTATTGCACCGGATTGTCTGTGAATTTCAATACCTTTTTGAATATCAGCATTAGTTAAACCATCTGCGGAAAGGACAATAAAAGAATCTCCTTCTTCAAAAAAGTGTTGACATTTTTTTACTCCGCCGGCAGTCCCGGACAAAGTTTCTTCTTTAATATAATTAAAATTTATACCTAAATCATTTTTAGTATAACGGTCAATAATTTTATCAGCAAGATAATATGTGTTACAAATAACATCATTAATCCCTAAAAATGAAAGTTTTTCAAATAAAATATCCATTACTGGTCTGTTAA
Organism: uncultured Candidatus Melainabacteria bacterium; assembly: GCA_949915775.1. Lineage (GTDB taxonomy): Bacteria > Cyanobacteriota > Vampirovibrionia > Gastranaerophilales > Gastranaerophilaceae > Stercorousia. The sequence goes on from CATLEG010000079.1 coordinate 1,665, forward strand.
ATACAGGCACAAGAGGCTTCGGCAAATCCTTAGTTAAAGGATCCAATCTTGAGCCGACACCTGCAGACATAATCATAGCTTTAGTTAGATTTTTCATAGTTATAATTTTATTATAAAAAATATCATATTGCAAATACTGTTACAGAAATAGCCTTATTGACCTAATTCTATAATATCATCAGTATTTGCGGTTAAGTTTTTACCAATTGATTTTTCTAGCTCCGCTTTAGCTGAATTGTATTGATATAATGCATTATAATAACTCAATTGTGCTTGCTGAAAGTTTATTTGAGCATCTTTTAACTCAGTAGGACTAGCTTCCCCAACTCTATATCTGCCATATGAAAGTTCGTAATTTTCTTTAGACTGTTTAACATTTAGCATTGCTACCGGCATTTGATTTTTCTTTTCCTGAAGCTTTAAAAATGCATTTTGAATCTCTAAATAAATCTGATTCTGCGTATTTTTAGCATTTGCAAGTTCTTTATCATAAAGATATCTTGCTTCTTTTATTTCATTTTTTATCAACATACCGTTAATAGTCGGGAAATTTAAATAACCGCCCACATTATAACCATAGTTGGAATTCCAGCTTCTGCCGCCTCGTTGATATTGTCCTTCAACAGAAAGTGTTGGAAAATATGATTTTTTGACAAGTTTTAAAGTCTGATTAGCACTTTCTACTTTCAATTCTGCAAGTTTAAGTTCCGGCCTTGCCTCCCGCGCAATCTCTATTGAATGATTAAAGGTTATATCGACTGGCTGATATTTTAATCTTTCTTGAACATTATATTTATCAATAAAGGGTACCCCCATTACGTTATTAAGACGTGCTACGGCAAGATTTACAGCATTATCAGCTTGAATAAGCTGTAATTTTGCATTACTCAAGTTAACTTCCGCAATTGTTACATCAACTTTCGGATTCATACCGATTTCGTAAAATGCTTTAGCCTGATTATAAAACATTTCAAACTTATTAACAGTATCTTCTGCAACTTTTTTGTTTTCAAATGCATACAAAAGATTATAATAAGCATCTTTAGTTTGGTAAATTATATCATTAATAGTACCGGCAAGCGTGGTTTTATAAGCCTCGTAATCCAAACGCTTAATTGTAGCCTGATTTTGAGTGACCCCGAAGTCATAGAGCATCTGTTGTAAAGTTACCTGGCCCAAAATGAAATAATTAAAAGTAAGATTTCTTCCCAATGCATCAGACAATTGTAATTGACGAATTCTTGTATAACCGGTCTGCCAGCTCAATTGAGGAAAATAATTTGACCATACCTGTTTTATTCTAGCATCTGATGCAAGAATATCGTGAAATGCGGCATTAATCTGCGGATTATTACCGAGAGCAAGCTCAATACATTTATCAAGAGTCATATCAATATTTTTTTCAACTGAACCTTCTATAATAAAATCAGCTTCATCTGTTTTTTTCGGTAAAACGGCTTCAGCCTGCGGATATTCTTTTTCATTGATAGTATTACCAAAATCATCCGCAAATACCGTTCCTATATTTAATATTAATAATAAAAATATTATTTTTTTATACATTTACTTGTCCTTTTTAAATTTTTTCGCTTTTTGTGCAGTATAAATTTTTAAATTTTCTACCATTACAAAAAATGCCGGTACTAAAAAAGTTCCGATAAACGCAACAGCCATCATCCCGCCAAATACTGTCATACCAACAGAGTTACGGCTGGCGGCACCTGCCCCTTTTGCAAATACAAGCGGTAACAAACCTAAAATAAAAGCAATATTTGTCATCATTACGGCTCTAAACCTTAATTTTGCAGCCTGCATCGCAGCTTCCATTATACTCATACCGCTTTCATGCGCTTCTTTGGCAAACTCGATAATCAAAATTGCCTGCTTTGTAGATAAACCAATTAACATAACAAGCCCGATTTGAGAGTATAAGTCTAACGAATAACCTGATACATATTGGAAGAATAAAGCGCCAACTAGTGCTACCGGCGAAATTAAAAGTACGGCAATAGGAAGCATCCAGCTTTCGTACAACCCGACAAGGAATAAATAGATAAATACCAGTGACATTGCAAGAATTGGTCCTATTTGACCGCTAGACTGCTGCTCTTGCAAAGAACTTCCTGACCATGCGTAACCCATGTCTTTCGGTAATGTTTCATCTGAAATTCTTTCCATTGCACTCATTGCCTGACCTGAACTTACACCAGTCCTTGCCTGACCGTTAATGGTAATTGACGGATACATATTAAACCTTGTTATACTGTATGGGCCGACAACGTTTTTTACAGACACAAGTGCAGATAAAGGAACCATTCCTCCCTGTCTGTTTTTAACATAAATTTTATCAATGTCGGAAGGTTTTTCTCTGTATTCAGAATCTGCCTGCAAATAAACTCGGTAAACACGACCGTATTTGTTAAAGTCGTTTACATATGATTTGCCGAAATATCCTGATAAAGCAGAATAAATTTCCGAAATATCAACACCTTGAGCAAGAGCTTTTGCCTCATCGACTTTAATCATCAATTGAGGTAAATTTGCGGTATAAGAAGTATAAACCATCTGAAAAGCAGAATCTTTATTCGCATCAGCAATTAATTTAACAGCCTCGTCATAAAGCTCCTGCGGAGTCCTGTCACCTTTATCGAGTAATTGATATTCAAATCCGCCAAACATACCTAAACCGGAAATGGAAGGAGGAGAAAAAGCCGCAATTGTTGCAGACGGATAATTTGCAAATTCTTTTTGTATTTTACTTAAAATAGTTTGCATCTGTAAATCTTTGCTTTTACGTTTTGACCAATCAGTCAGTTCTGCAACTATAAGAGCTGTATTTTCACCTGAAAAACCTACTAGATTAATTGTAGTTTTTACGCCCGGGATTTTTAAAATTCTATCTTCAACTTCGTTTGCAACCATATCTGTTCTAGAAGCGGAAGATCCGTCCGGAAGCTGAATTTGAGCAAAAATAGCACCTTTATCTTCTGTAGGTAAAAACCCTTTTGGAATCAAATAAAACATTGCAAGAGTAAACAATATAATTCCTGCAAAAACAGTAAGCGTAAGCTTAGCAGAACCTGTAAATATTTTTACACCATCAAGATATTTGTCTCTGATTCCATTAAACCAATCATCAAATTTTTGAATAAATTTAAAATCAGCTTTTTCTTCACCAGATTTTAATATCATTGCACACAGTGCCGGAGCAAGAGTTAGGGCAACAAGTGTTGATAAACCGATAGATGATGCAATACACAGTGCAAATTGTCTGAACATCTGACCTGTAATCCCTGACATAAATGATACAGGTACAAATACCGCCATCAAAACAAGAGAAGTTGCAACAACAGCGCTAAAAACTTCTTTCATTGTAATCTCGGTAGCAACTGTCGGGTCTTTACCTTCCTGAATATGTCTCTGTGTGTTTTCCAATACGACTATAGCATCGTCAACAACAAGACCTACAGCCAGAACAAGACCGAATAGGATTAACAGGTTGATTGAAAATCCTAAAATATTCATAAATATAAATACCCCGATTAATGAAACAGGAATTGCCGCAAAAGGAATTAAAGCTGCACGCCCGCTGCCGAGGAATAAATACGTAACCAGACCTACAAGAATTACTGCTAAACCTATTGCTGAGATTACTTCTTTAATTGATTCCCGTACAAATTCAGTTTCATCACGTTCTATTTCGTAAATAATACCCTGTGGAAAACTTTTGCTCAGTTCAGCCATTTTAGCACGAATCTTATTTGACAAATCAATAGCATTAGCTTCCGGTAACTGACTTATAGAAATAATAGCAGAATCTTTACCGCCGATACGTGAAAAGAACGAGTAACTTTCTGCGCCTAATTCGACTCTTGCAATATCTTTCAGCCTAATCTGAGACCCGTCAGGTTTTGAACGTACAATTATATTTTCGAATTCTGAAACATCTTTCAAACGCCCTTTAGTACGCATAGTAATCTTTATCATCTGCTTATTTTTCATAGGTTCAACACCAAGATCACCAGCTGGAACCTGCGTATTTTGAGATTGAATAGCAGTATTGACCTCTGAAACAGATACTCCTAAATTTGCCATTTTCGTTGCGTCCAGCCATATTCTCATAGAATAATCAGAAGACCCGAATACTTGAACTTTACCAACCCCTTTTATACGTGCAAGTTCATCTTTAATATAGATAGATGCATAGTTTGCAACATACAAAGAGTCATAAGTATGAGTTGGAGAATTTACGGCAATCATCATTATACCGGGGCCGCCAGTTGATTTTTTAACTGACAGTCCGTAACGTTTTACTTCTTCCGGCAGACGCGGTGTGACAAGTTGTAATTGGTTTTGAACATTTACAACCGCCATATCAGGATCAGACCCGATATTAAAATATAAAGTTAATTGATACTGTCCGTTTTGAGAAGTTGATGACATGTAAATCATATCTTCAACACCGTTTAATTGCGCCTCAACTGGTGCCGCAATTGTATCAGCGACAACGTCAGAACTTGCACCTGCATATGTTGCTGTAACTACAACCTGAGGCGGGGTAATAGACGGATATTCTTCCAAAGGCAATTGCGTAAGCATTAATATTCCCGCAAGCATAATGGCAAGCGAAATTACAATAGCAAGTTTTGGACGTTTTATAAATATATTTCCATTTTGTTCGTTTGGCATTGATTTTCCTTTTTTATTAAGTACTTAAGACTTTAAGACAATAAGACGTTGAGTTCTTTACAGAAGCTGTTTTGCTAAAATTTTAGCTGATACCTTTTAACGATATGAACTTAACGTCTTAACGTCCTATCGTCTTTTTCAATCACTTATTCTCTTTTCTCAGTTACCTGTTCAGTTTTAATTTTTTTCATTTCTTCTTCTGATACAATTTTTACAGGTTTACCTGGTGTAACCTTTTGAAGTCCCTCAAGTATAATTCTGTCACCTTTTTTCAAACCGTCTGTAATAATCCAGTTTTGTCCGTTCTGCTCGCCTGTTTTTACATAAATCAATTGAGGAATATTTTTATCATCAAGCTTGTAAACGTATTTTCCAGCTTGATTTTCCATAACGGCCGTAACTGGTGCAACAGGAACATCTACAGGTTTATTTGCATAAAGTTTTACTGTAACAAATTCGCCATGAATAAGTTCATTGTTAGGATTTTGGAAAGTAGCACGCATTGTAACCGTACCAGTTGAAACATCAACTTTATTGTCCTGGAAATCCTGATTACCATCCATCTTATACTTTGTACCGCCTGCAAGCAGTAATTCTACTTTTCTGTTTTTATTAGCTTCGCCATCTGATGCTGCAAGCGCCTGAAAATCATTCGAATCAAGCGGGAAAGTTACATAAATAGGGTTTGTACTGTTTATTGTAGTTAACGCACCAGATGTCGGTGAAACATAGTTTCCTACAGTAACGTTAATTATACCAACCTTACCGTCAACAGGAGCTTTAACATTTGTATAACCCAAGTTTCTGTTAGCATCATTAAACTGAGCCTGAGCTGCCGTTAACTGTGCACGCAATGCATCTCTGTTTGAAAGCATTTGATCATATTGGGCTTTTGCAATATAATCTTTTTTCACAAGCTCACTTGCCCGCGCAAGTTGTTTTTCTGCATAACTAAGCTGTGCTGTAAGATTTTTAACATTAGCCCCCGCACTTGCCGCCGCATTAGCAAACTCAGTAGGTTCAATACGGAACAAAACCTGTCCCTGTTTTACAAAATCACCTTCTTTAAAATAGCTTTCCTGCAAATAACCTGCGATACGTGCAAGAACATCAACTCTATACTTTGAAACAACCCTTCCCGGTGCCTCAAAATTTCTTATAACCTTTTGATTTTCAACCTCTTGAATAGTAACAGAAGGAGCAGGCTTATTTTTCATAGCCTTTCCCTGCATAATTCCTCCGACAAGAGAAAATCCGTATCTTATCAAAATTGCGGCAATAATAACCGATAAAAAAATTATAATGTTTTTCTTCATTGTCTCTCCCTAATCTGATTTATAATTTGTTGCATTTACAACATAATAATTTTATTATAAAAAAAATGAATATGTCAATAAGCAAAAAAAAATATAACATTCTCTCTACCTTTGGGAGAGGGGAAATCGATTTTGTTCCCTCTCATAGGGAGAGGGTTTTTATCAGTCTCTAAGACGTTAAGACGATAAGTTCTTTACGTGCATCGCACATATTATTTCCTTCTCCCCAATGGTGGGAGAAGGTGACACGAAGTGTCGGATGAGGGGGGATTTACGTACGATTTAAATGAATTGCGTAAATAATATCTCTAATCAAATGAAGCTCAGAAACAGATGAGATTTGAACCATATTACAAATTTCATCGCGTAAATTATCATCATTTTTAATAGTTAAATTAAAAAATTTATTGATATCTATATCAAGAGCTTTTGCAATTTTAACAAATGTTTCAATTGAAGGAAAAGATTTTCCGTTTTCAATTGTGCACATATGACGGGGTGAAATGTCTATTTTTTCAGACAATTCTTCTTGAGATAAATCTTTCTCCAAGCGGATTTGCCGAATTTTTTTACCAATAATTTCTTTATCAAATTTCATCATAAACCTTTATTAAATATATAGACAAGTTTAAAATGAGATAATGATATTTATATCATGTATATTGACAAATTGATATATATATATCGTATAATAAATATGTAGCTAAGAAGAAAGGACATAGAGTATGACAAGAGGACATTTTAATGCGTTTACTTTGGCTGAAGTATTAATTACTTTGGGTATTATTGGGGTTGTAGCGGCAATGACCATGCCGACATTGATTAACTCAACTCAAGGTGCACAATACAAAGCAGCTTACAAAAAAGCATTATCTGCAATTTCACAAGGTGTAACATTGAACGTAGCACTTGATGGCGGAAGCTTTGCAGATACTGTAGGAGGAACTGCAGGTTCAATCGATCCAGCAACTGGTACAACTGGAG
>CATLEG010000080.1 GCA_949915775.1 uncultured Candidatus Melainabacteria bacterium
AAAGCGACTGTTAAGCGTAGCGATTAAGTCGCTTTTAGGTTGAATTTAGTGCAGATTAAACGGTTAGCGCATTTTTCTTTCTTATCCAATATTCTTTCTTTTTGTGTCGCTCAAAAAGAAAGAATATATGGTGCGGGGTGTGAGGATGCATAGTCCCAACATATTAAACCCTCTCCTGTCACTTCGTGACACCTGCTTGGTTGCTCGCATTAAACGGCAGTTCCGCATTTTGCCGCCGAGCCTTTGGCTCTTTGCAAAAATGCTCCAGCCTCGGCTCGCAATCCGTCTCTCCCTAGGAGAGGGAAAGGGATTTAACTTCATTCAGCCCAACAATTGCAATTATCCAAAAATTTGGATTATAATAATATTATGCTTGATTTTCTTTTTGTAATTTTTAATGAAATTCGTTCGTATTTTGTGCCCGAAAAGGTAAGTTATGAGATTACGGGCGAGTGTAAAAAGTGCGGAAAATGCTGTAATTATATGTACAGCTATGACACTTATACGGAAAAAGAATTCAAAATTATGCAATTTCTTTTTCCGGCATACAAAAGATTTTACATAAAAGGTAAAGACGAAGAGGGAAACCTTATTTTTGCCTGTAAACTTGTGACACCTGATGGCTTATGTTCAGATTACAAAAACAGATTAAAGATGTGTAAAAATTATCCTGCAAAAAGAATTTTTTACCCCGCAAAACTACATGAAGGCTGCGGATATAAGGTTAATATTAAAACTTTTGAAGATTATTTGAAAAAATAAATTTTAGCAAACTCTGTAGGTATAGCCGCCTTTTATACTGTCTAGAATGCCTATGATACAAATTTCTAATATATAATTTACTGCATCATAAGTTTCGTATGCGATATGTGGTGTGACAATTACTGTAGGCAATTTAACAAGTTCTTTTACTATAATTGCTTCTTCATAGCATTCAAGTCTGACATCCGCTCTTTTTGCAAAATCACTGCATCTGAAACTTGCATCTTCACAAACTACAACGTCCAATGCCGCTCCTTTTATATTACCGTTTGTAATTGCTTCATATAATGCTCGAGTATTTACTAGTTCTCCGCGTGAAGTATTTATTAAGTATGAAGTGTTTTTCATCATTTCAAATTGTTTTTTTGTAAATAAATCTCCATTTTCACCGGTATATGGAAGATGTAAAGTTATTACGTCAGAATTGCTTACTAAATCCTCAAATTCCACATATTGAACTCCGTAATTATTAATTATTTCTTGTTTTTGAATTTTGTCATAGGCAAGAATTTTCATATCGAGAGCATGAGCAAGTTTACATACGGCTGCACCAATTGCACCTGTTCCGACAACTCCTAAAGTAAGATTTGAAATATCTCTTCCCATAAAATCTGTGCAGACAGAATTATCATTGCCAACATGTTTTGATGCCGGAACAATGTTTCTAATTAATGCAATTAATAAACCTATAGTATATTGAGCAACTGATTTTGAACCGTAACCTTCAACATTTACGACTGCAATATTTTTTGCCATAGCTGCTTTTTGGTCAATATGGTCAACTCCGGTTGAACGTGTCACTATTATTCTTAAATTTTTAAATGAATTGATTACATTTTCTGTTACCTCAGAATCTATAAATACACTTATTACAGATGTGTTTTCCAATTCTTCTTGTGAAAGATTTTTTACGGTTTCATCGTTTAAATTATCTTTTATAAAAGTTATATCAAAATTTTCTAAATTATTTTTATTAAAGAATTCACGTTCGCTCTCACGAAAATCAAAAACTAACATTTTAATTGCCATAATGCCTCCTGATGAAATTATTTATTAAACAATCACTTTTTCTATTAGACATAAGCATATAATCTTTATTAAATTAATTAATAAAACGAGTAATGAAATTGAGTTCTAAAAAGTTTATTGTGATTATGTGAAAGGAAACCAAAATGAAACACGATTTAATGATTAGAGAACCTGATTTGTATTTTGATAGTATTCATCAAGAATTGAACAATTTTTTACGCGACACACTACTTGTTCATTCTCTGGCAAATCCATTGAATGTAAAGAAAACCTCAATTTGGCGTCCGGCAATAGAGGTTAAACAAAATGACAAAAATTACAAAGTTAAAGTACAGCTTCCCGGTATAAATAAAGATGATATCGAAGTTGAACTTGATAATGATTTCATGACAATTACCGCTGAAATTAAAGAAGAAGCGGAAGAGAAAGAAGAAAAAGCCAAAAATGAACGTTATCATACATCTGAATTTAGATATGGCAGATACCAGAGAACTATTTCATTTGACCAGCCGATAAAAACTGAAGAATGTTCTGCTGTATATGATAAAGGAATTTTAACTATAACTATTCCAAAACTTCAAACAGAAAATAAAGAACCTAAAAAACTTGAAATAAAAGACAAATAACCGTAAGCCGAATTATCCGAAATATTTTCGGGGCGGGGCTGCCATATTGCAGTATTTTCGAGGCAGAGAAATTTCTCTCTGTATATATTCCCGCAAAAACGCGGCACGGGGATTCCCAAAGCTATCTAAGTAATAAATAAAGCGGCTTTGTGTGAATCAAAGACACAAGATTATATCTTGTGTCTTTTTTTAAAATGCATCTGTTTTGATTGGATTTTTGAATTTTGTAATATTGCCTTGGAACAGAAGTTTGACAGTACCGACAGAACCGTTTCTGTGTTTTGCAATAATAATTTCGGATTCGCCTTTTGAAGCTGCTTTCATGGCGGCATCTTCTTCACCGTCTTCTGCTTTTCTGTAATATTCGTCACGATAAATAAACATTACAATATCGGCATCTTGTTCAATAGAGCCGGATTCCCTCAAGTCTGAAAGCATCGGGCGTTTATCAGTACGAGATTCAACTGCACGCGATAACTGAGAAAGTGCAATTACGGGAACATCGAGTTCTTTTGCAAGAATTTTCAATCCTCTTGATATTGCGGAAATCTGCTGCATACGTTCTTCTTTACCGTGGCTTTCCATCAATTGTAAGTAGTCTATCAGGATTAAACCTAAGTTTTTTTCCTGCATTTTTAATCTTCGGCATTTTGCACGAATATCTGTAATTGTACATCCGGAAGTATCATCAATGTAAATAGGGGCTTGAGCGAACGCGTTCATCGCTGTTGCAAGTTTTTCCCAATCTTTACTTTGAACATTACCGGTTTTAACTCTTTGTGAATCAATTTCTGCTTCAGAGCATAACATACGCTGCATTAATTGATCCTTAGACATTTCAAGTGAGAATATTGCAACCGGAACTTTTGCTTTTAGTGCGACGTTTTGTGCAATGTTCAAGGCAAAAGCTGTTTTACCCATTGCAGGACGGGCTGCAAGAATAATTAAGTCTGAACGTTGAAGACCGTTTAACATTGCATCAAGTTCGTAAAAATCAGTTGGTACGCCGGTTAATTCTCCTTTGTGTTCATATCTGTATTCGATTTTTTCATAGGTGTTTAAAACTAAATCTTTAACGTGTACCAAATCGGAAGTTGCTTTTTTAGAAGCAATGTCAAATATAAGTTTTTCGGCACTATCCAGCGATTGGTCGATAGGATTTACATCGTATCCAAAAGATACTATTTCTGAGCCGGCGTTGATTAAAGCTCTTTTTATGGCTTTTTCCTGAACAATTTTTGCATAATATTCAATGTTTGAAGTTGTAATTGTTTTGTAGCATAAATCGTTTACAAAAGCACGTCCGCCGATTGTTTCAAGTTTTGAATTATAACTTAATACATCGGAAACAGATACAATATCAATTCTTTCATTTGAATTGAATAATTGCAGCATTGCATCATAAATATGTCGGTGAGCCGGTTTATAAAAACTTTCCGGTTTTAATGTTTCTACAACTTTAGTTATTACATTTGGATTAACCAGAATTGCCCCTAGGACAGCCTCTTCGGCTTCAATGTTCTGGGGTAATAAACCTAAATTATTTTCTTTTTCTTTTACAGTCATAATTTTCTCCTGCATGCATGATTACACAAAAATAAATTATCATGTCAGGTAATTTTACAAATGTTGACAAAACTTTTTGTTAGTTAAAAAATTAGATATGAAAAAATTTTTAATAAACTTAAAAGCATCTGTTTTAAAAGATAAATCAAATATATCATCTGAGATTTCTAAAATTTTATTGAGAAATGCACTAAAGGTTTCGATTGCTGAATCTTGTACCGGCGGTTTAATAAGTTCAAGATTAACCGATATTGCCGGAAGTTCCGCTTATATAACAGCAAATTTTGTTACGTATTCTAATAAGGCTAAACAAAAGTTTTTAAATGTTTCTAAAGAAACTCTTGAAACGTACGGTGCAGTAAGTGAACAATGTGCTCGCGAAATGGCATCAGGACTTATGCAGTTGACAAAAAGTGATATAGTTCTTTGTACAACCGGTGTTGCAGGCCCTTCTGCCAGTGAAAACAAACCTGTCGGGCTTATTTATATTGCCTGTGCTTATAAAGATTCTGTGACCGTTAAAGAAGTCAAATTAGATGAAAATTATAACAGAAAAAACATGAAATTTATGTTTTCGGAAGCAGCATTAAATATGCTTTTAGACATATTAAAAAGTTTAAATCTGTAATCTATTTCATAATAATATCTGCGATGACTTCTGGAAATCTGTCCATTAAAATTTCCGCAAATTTTTCTGTATCAATTTGTGTAATAACGATTGATAACAAATCATCAGGAAGTTCTTTAAGCATTTCTTGAATATGTTCAGGATCAATAACAGACATTGCTTTCACAACTTCCGGCTGCTGTTTTTCACGATTAATTATTTTTGTATAAGCATGAGCATCAAAAAGTTGAAACCATTCGTTGTGTTCTTTGCCAAGAGAAAGTACAAGCTGTTGTTTTTGTGCCGGTTGAAAAGCCATTAATGCATCTTTGTATTCTAGCGGATTAAGTTCACCAAATTTTTTTGACAAATCAATACTGTCCATATTTTGAACACTTTCACCCGTAATTTGTTCCAAAACTTGAGCCACATATTCTTCCGGTATTGATTGCATATGTTTTAAAATTTTGTTTTTATCTATATCTGTACTTGTTAAAAACTTATCCAATTGTTCTTCCGGCATTAATTGAACAATTTCTTCCTGTGAAAACATTTCAAAAACAGTATTAACAAGCTGTTCGGGCGGTAATTCTTCAAGAAGTTTCATTAATTTATCCTGAGTAAAAAAGAAAAGTCCTTGCAGCATATCATTTTCTTCCATTTCCGGAAGAAAGAGATGTAATTGTTGAGAATTTAATTCTCTCAAAATAAGATATTTATTATTAGTATCTGCAAGTTCAAAAAGTTCTATTATAAGATTGGTATTCGTTGTGAGTTCTTGGGCGAGTTCTATTGCCTGTTGATTGCCTTGCGCAGCTTCTGCTTCAAGAATTTCTTCAACAGATTTGTCCGCATATTTAGTTTGAAAAGTTACCTTACTAATGTGTAAGATACTTTGAAGATATTCTATGTTTGAATCGACGACTAAACTCATAATACTCCTATATAGAAATATTACGGTCCAAAAAAAGAAAAACTTTAATAATTACTAACAAATGTTAAGGGAATATATAAAATTAATGATTTATATAAAAAGTACAATAGAGCGATAATAACGGAATGAACAATAATTATAGGCGAACAAATAACAAAGACGGCTATTGTTTGAACGGTATAAGAAAAAGAGATTCTTCGCGTTACGCACTCGCATGAAACGGATTCGCTGACGCTTTCATCCTCTGCTCGTGCGGCTCAGAATGACAGTGAGTTTAGCCGTCTTGTAGTGAGCCGTATAAATTATTAGTGAATGGAGTGTCATCGCCGGTTTTGTGGAACTTTGTCCGTACAAAGTTTCCGCAGCCCGCGCAGGGCAATATATAATAAAAATTTTAAATTATTTTTTTATTAAATTGCTTAACTGAAACGACTTCAAACGGTTCAGGTTGAACTGTACGTGCAAACTTAATATCAGGTTCACCAAAAAGCATTACGTATGAGGGATTATACCCTTGCGGAATTTCTAAAATTTCACGTAATTCAGGAATTAGAAGCATACACGCTTCGCCTAAGCCACACCAGCAGGTACCAATATTCATACTTTGTGCATAAAGTTCAAAATAACTTAAAGCAATCATAGGATCAACATTGCCGCAGGGTGCATCTGTTGGGGTTGAAACAACAACCATATGAGGGGCACCGCGAAATATTATGTCTTTACCGCTTATTATTGCTTTTGTATAACGTCCAAATTTGTTTGCAATCTCACTTTGCGGATTGTTTGTTAAATCTTCAATCATTTTATTGTTAACATAATTTCTGAATTCATTCATTACTTCTATATTATCGATAAATGCAAAATGAAGTTTATGAAAATTGCAGCCGGTTGGAACCCAGTTTAGCATATTTTTTAGTTTATTCATTTTTTCTGAAGAAAGGGTTTCCTTTTTATAATGTCTTACACTTCTGCGTGATTTGATTAAATTTAAAACCATATCAGAATCATGAGCTTCGATTTTATCAGAATTTTCCGGATGTTTTCCGCATACACTTATTGCACCAGACGGACATACTGCAAGACAGTGCTGGCATTTAAAACATTTATTTTCATCAATGACAGGAATTTGTTCTTCATTAAAATTTAAAGCATTTGCCGAACAATCTTTTATACATAACCCGCAATGAATACATTTTTCTTTATCAACTTCAAACATTATTTTTCTCCTATGTTATAATAATTATAACAGAAGGATAAAAAAATGGAAACAATAATTAAAGTTGCTCGCGGACTTGAAAAAGCTGAGCTAGTTATAAAAAATGCAAATATTATAAATGTTTTGTCCGAAGAAATTCACAAAGGCGACATTGCAATTTGTGACGGAATTATTGCCGGTATAGGTGAAAATTATGAAGGCAAAAAAGAAATTGATATTAATGGGGCTTATGTATGCCCGGCATTTATTGACGGGCATGTGCATTTGGAAAGTTCAATGATGCTTCCTTTAGAGTTTGCAAAAGCCGTTGTGCCCTCAGGTACTACAACTGTTATTATTGATCCGCATGAGATTTCAAATGTTCTTGGACTTCATGGAATTAGTTTTATGCATGAAGCTGTAAAAAATCTTCCGTTAGATGTCTATACAATGCTGCCTTCTTGTGTGCCAGCTACTCCTTATGAAACTTCCGGATTTGATTTAAACAGTTATGATTTAGCTCTTTTAATTGATAGTCCATGGGTTCTTGGAATTGCTGAAATGATGAATTATTCAGGACTTTTGAATTTAGATAAAAATGTTCTTGCTAAACTTGATCTAGCGAAATCAAAAGGTAAAAGAATTGACGGTCATGCACCATTTTTGAGCGGGAAAGATTTATGCGCTTATGTCGCAAGCGGAGTAAAATCTGATCATGAATGTACAAATCCAAAAGAAGCAGAAGAAAAAATTCGTCTGGGCATGTATATTATGATTAGAGAAGGGACTGCTGCTAAGGATTTAGATGCTCTCATACCTGTTTTAAAATCAAAAAATACCAGAAAATGCATGTTTGTAACAGATGATAGACATCCAAAAGATTTATATGTCCATATAAATGATATGGTTAGACGGGCTGTTGAAGGCGGTGTTGATGTTGTAAAAGCTGTTCAGATTGGCAGTCTTAATACGGCTGAATATTTTGGGTTAAAAAATCAGGGCGCAGTTGCACCGGGGTATAAAGCCGACTTGCTTATTTTACCTGATTTGAAATCGTTTAAACCTGATATTGTTATAAAAGATGGCAAAATTGCAGCTCAAAACGGAAAGCTTACTGAAAATTTTGATAATATTGAAAAACCTTCTGTCAGAAGTTCTATAAATGTTCGCTGGATTGAGGAAAAAGATTTTGAAATAAAAGGTAGTTCAAAATTTGTTAACACTATTGAAGTTATTCCTCATCAACTTGTTACAAAAGCTTCTGTTTGTGAAGCAAAATATGAAAACGGTTTGTTGAATTCAAATATAAATAATGATGTTTTAAAAATAATTGTTATGGAGCGTCACAGAGCTACAGGAAACATTGGTAAAGGTTTTGTTAAAGGCTTTAACCTTAAATCCGGGGCTATAGCATCTACTGTTGCTCATGATTCACATAATATGATTGTCGTTGGGACTAATGATTACGATATGTTTGTTGCTGCAGTAGAGCTTGTCAAAATGCAAGGCGGTAAGGTTGTTGTTAATAACGGAAAAATTATTTCAAAACTTCCGCTTCCTATTGCCGGACTTATTTCTGATAAG
>CATLEG010000081.1 GCA_949915775.1 uncultured Candidatus Melainabacteria bacterium
CATTGCGCAAAATTCCCTACTGCTGCCTCCCGTAGGAGTATGGGCCGTGTCTCAGTCCCATTGTGGCTGATCATCCTCTCAAACCAGCTACTGATCGTCGCCTTGGTGGTCCATTACACCGCCAACAAGCTAATCAGATGCAGACTCATCCTTGAGCACCGGAGTTTTCAAGATTAGTATTTCAACTAAGCTCATATGGGGTATTAGCAGAAGTTTCCCTCTGTTGTCCCCCACTCAAGGGCAGATTCTCTACACATTACTCACCCGTCCGCCACTTTCCACTGACCGAAGTCAGCTTCTCGTTCGACTTGCATGTATGAAGCACGCCGCCAGCGTTCGTCCTGAGCCAGGATCAAACTCTCCATTGTCAGAAAGTTATTAGTATCTGCATTGCTGCAGTTTCTAGCTCATTACTTTCGCTAAGCAATTGCTTAACGTGTCCTTATCATTTTGTTTTTGAATTAACAAAGTATTGTTTATTTCAGCTATTCTGTTGTCAAAGTACCGAGATTTTGTTTCGACCGCTTCCAATGAAGCTCTGCAATTCGCAGACACAATTTAAAAATTGGGGTTTACTTCCTTTATATTATATATCAGATGCATTTCTTAATTGCTAGTGTCATCTGCATTCACTATCATATATCATCATTTTTTTTTGTCAAGTATTAATTTTTAATTTCTTAAAATTTCTTAACCTTTATGATATTTTGAAAGTTCGTCGTGCTTTCGGAAAATTTTATTTTTGCTTATCCTCTAAGGGTTTTGACCCTTTTTTGAAGTTTCGCTCAATCCGGAGCACATCTCTAATTGTATGCAAAAGAAATTTTAAAGTCAAGCACTTTTTCTCATGTTTTTTTGCATGTTTTTTGCCTAATTTCATCAAAGCCAATTATAGCAACGGTTTTTAGGCTTTACAAAAGTTAATAATAGGCAAAACTCATGTTCTTTGACGCTTATAAATATAAAAAGTTCCTGAATATTCTCATTTTTTTGTATGAGTTTTTTTAGCATGACATAAGATATATTATAAAAAAAGGAGGAACATTATGAAAAGAACTTTAAAAAACTGCGTATTATCTTTATTTGTATTAACAGCATGCTCTTCAGCTTGCCTTGCTGACGGAAATGCATTCACACCACTTAATTTTGATGACACAGCATACGGAATTAGAACTTCTGCAACAGCAACAACTCCGGCACCTGTAGCTGTAAAAACTGAAACTCCGGCTGGTAACACCAAAATGCAAAATGCGATTACTCAACTTGAAAATGCACAGGTCGAAGTTAGAAATGAATTATTAAATATTAAAACTCAATATTCTGATATTGATGCTAAATACCAAGCTGTAAGAGCAGAAAGAAAAGCTCTTGATCAACAGATTAAATCTTTAGAAAGAAGAATTAATAAAATTGATAAACAAAAAGAAAATATTAGAAAGAACATGATCTAAGCATGCTCCAAAAAATTAAAAGGCTTGTCATAATGACAAGCCTTTTATTATTAGCACTTAAACTTATTTTCAGTTTCCTTTATTAACTTTATATCATTTCCATGTCGCTCATAATACTTAGTAAAACCCCCTTTAGTTGGAATAATACTTTTAATTGTGAGATAGGATTCAGTTCTTATTGGATTACCACGATCTATCGGCCTTCTTGATATTTCAATGCGTGTACCATCTTTCTTCGATATAACAGC
Source organism: uncultured Candidatus Melainabacteria bacterium (assembly GCA_949915775.1). Classification (GTDB taxonomy): domain Bacteria; phylum Cyanobacteriota; class Vampirovibrionia; order Gastranaerophilales; family Gastranaerophilaceae; genus Stercorousia. The sequence continues at coordinate 1,700 of CATLEG010000081.1, forward strand.
ACTCTTAACCCAAGAATCCTTTAGTGCTCTTGATGAAATTGGAGTTGATGGAATATGAAAGTAAAAAGAACGTGGAGATACTTGTCTTGGCTCACACTGAAAATCTTTTAAGTTATATACAGCATGTTGTGTTGCTCCATCAATAGACCTTACAACAACAACATTACGATCATTTTTAGGAATATATACTTGCATTCCTTGTACACTTCCAGCTTTTTTACAAACATCTATTATTTTTTGAACGGCCTCTTTTCCTGAATAGATTTTTGGCTCAGGTAAAAGTTTGTTTAAAGCTTCAAGATTTTCATCTGCTGCTATTTTAGAGGCTGATGATTGCAAAGGTTGAGTTGCATCTGAAGTTAGTACTTCAGATGCTAAATCAATATCTGTTTTAGGAACTTCAACCTTATGTGTTTTTACTTCCGAAACTTTTATCTTAGAAAGATTTTCAGAAGCAGCATGCTTCTCTGGAAGTTTGTTAACATTTGTTCCTAAATCAGCCTTTTCAGACCCTGTAACAACCTGAGATCCAATATTTGTGGTTTCAGCAAGTTCTTTTTCGGCAGTCTTTTCAGCACCACCTAAGAATTTTTGAATACCTTTACCCAGTTTACCTTTATAACCAGCAACACCTAACGCAACAATACTGGCTAAAGCAGTAGCACCAATCATATATTTTGCGGCATTGTTTTTTTCTTCATCACAAGCATGAAAATTTGCGGTAAAACTCATACTATCAGATTTTTTAGTTCGAACCTGCGGTTCATTTCCTTTGAATGCTATTTTCTCTACTGACATACTTTTCCTTTCTACTTAAAAGTATTGATTCTACACACTTTATTAAAGTACAAATCGAGAAAATTATTGCTACAGGCGTAGGAATGCTATGCTATGCTATGCTATGAGCGATTATACAAGGGTTTCCAGCTTTGTAAAATTTTGTTAAGTTATTGTTACATGGGGAAATATTATGCAATATGTGTTTCCCTCTCCGAGGGAGAGGGAGTAAGGGAGAGGGGTTATATTAAGGGAGCTATGCGCCCCCTTCAACCCCGCAGCAAGTATTCTTTTCAAATTTATCTTTTATATTATGCCCTGCGCAGGCAGCGGGCACTTTGTATCGACAAAGTGCCTCAAAACTCGCCACGACACTGCGTTCACTAATAATTTGTACGGCTCACCTAAAGACGACTAAACTCACTTTTTGTCATTCTGAGCGAAGCGAAGAATCTCAAAATAACGTTCAAACAATAGTCGTCTTTGTTATTCGTTCGCCTACAATTATTGTTCACTCCGCTATTGTGGCAAATTTTTATTCAGTAATCTGCACTTAATGAAACGATAACAAAAGCGACTGTTAAGCGTAGCGATTAAGTCGCTTTTAGGTTGAATTTAGTGCAGATTAAACGGTTAGCGCATTTTTCTTTCTTATCCAATATTCTTTCTTTTTGTGTCGCTCAAAAAGAAAGAATATGTGGTGCGGAGTGGATACATAATCCCACATGTTTTACCCTCACCCGAATTTCAATTATTTTCATTCTGAAAATAATGAAATTCTACCCTCTCCCAGAGGTAGAGGGGAAAGGATTTAACCCCTCTCCCATTTTTGTAAATTCGCTTTGCTCATTAACAAAAATTTCCCTGTCTTGGATTTACTCCCTTACAAAGGAAGGGAACATGTTACTTTATATATTAATTATTCCCCGAATATATTCTAATATAATTCCAATAACTTCTAAAAACTTTTTTTACATAATTTTTTGTTTCAGGGTAAGGAATTTCTTCTACAAATTCATCGGTATCATTATAATGAATTGATGTTTTCCATTTTTGGAGAGAACCTATTCCTCCGTTATATGCTGCAATCGCCGAAATATCATAACCTTCCAGACTTTTCCGCAAAAATTCATAATAATAATTTCCAAGTTTTATATTTACGGAAGGATTAAATAAATCAAGATAGGCATGCCCGAGTCCAAATTTTGAACTTATCTCATTTGCAGTAAATGGCATAAGCTGCATCAAACCGCTTGCACCGACCATGCTTTGAGCAAGAGGGTCAAAATAACTTTCTTCTCTAATCAAACTGAGGATTAACGGAGCATTATTTCCGGTATTTTGGGCATGCTTTTGTATTTCATCATAATAAATTACAGGATAAACTAAACGCCATCTTAAGTCATATTTATCAGGTTTATCCTCAATTTTTTCCATGGCATCACGAGCTTTTAGCATGGAATGAGAATAGTCGCCTTTTTTATATAAAACCCAACTTTTTATAAATTCATCATCACCGGCAAATTCATTTACAATATCGTAATCACCAAGGTTCACAAGTTTTACAATAATATTATTTTTTGAATATTTGTATGGATAAACAACAGACTGAGGGTTTATATAACTTGTGATTAACGGTCCCTGTATACGTCTTAATCGTAAATACGCTCTATAAGCATAATAACTATCGGGATATTTATTAATTACACTTTTATAATAATGAGTATATTCTTCGTAATTGTTTGTTTTTTCACAAATTTTTCCAAGCCAGAACATGACCATTGGTGAAGAGTTTGTATTTGGAAATTTATTCAAATGGTCAATACCAACTTTTTTAGCACTTTGAATATCACCTGATTTAATTTTTGCAAAAAATATGTTTGAAAGTGCATCTGCAGAAAACCTTCCGTTTGGATAATTTAAATAAAGATTACTATAGCATGCCGCTTTGTCATTTTGAGATACATTATTGCATTTTAGATTAAGTAAATAATCCATGCCTTTTTGCGGTTTTAAAGATAATAATCTTTCAACAGGTTTTTCAGTAACGAGTTTAATATAAATATCAACTGCATCAATAATATCATCTTCACTTACATATTGAGCATGCTTTTGAAGACCGTTTTCTGTTAAAAATTTTGCACGCTGAATATCTTTCAAAGCATATGAATTTTTGACATCGAGAGCCCAGCTTTCATTTAAATCAGTTTTTGCAAGAATAGTTTTTGCTTTATCATATTCATTAAAAAGATAACAAGTTCTTGCCATTAATAAATAGTCATCTTTAGAAATATCATCAACAAATTCAAGCCAATTTTCGACTGCATTAAGAGCAAGCCTTCCTGATGGAGCTTTTTTCAAATAATGTCTGAAACAGTTTTGTACATCATCTTTAACAGATTGAGATACAATTTTCTCATTTTTATATTTATTTTTAAGTATTACACCAAGATAATATTCGGAAGCTATAGCGTAATCCGTATTAGGCGCATTAGAAATAATGTATTCAAAATATTTTTTAGCAATCTGAGGTTTGTCATTAAGAAGTTTTTGAGCGGCAAGATATCTGGACTTAGTACTCAAAACATTTTTTGGATAGTTATTAAATAAAATTTCGTATTGTTTAATTTCGGATTTATCATCCCCGAGCATTTTTGCACATTCTGCTCTATGATAAATTGCAACAGGTTTAAGGTTGGAAAACATGCCGACTTTTGAAAAAAGATAATAAGCATTTTGGTAATTACCTTCATTAAAATCTTTTAATGCTGATTTATAAATTTTATCAGTTTTCGCAACAGGCTGAAAAATCACAAACGAATAAAATCCGGCAATAAATACCAGACTTACACCTACAGAAGCGGCTATTACTCTCTTTTTCAAATCCCAATCAAACATTATAATTATATATTAGCAAAAATTAATATATAATTCAAGAATTTAATTTTTTATATCAGTAATTGGGTGCAATAAATTGCACCCTACAAAAAAATGCCGGCAAAAAATATTTTTTGCCGGCATTAGTGTATATCAATTTATTATACTTGAGTGTCAACTGATTCTTTTGGTTGAGGAGCTTCTTTTTTGCCATGTAAACACAAGTATGTGCCAAGCCCTAATACACCGGCACCAATTGCACCATATATAGCGGCATATTTACCTTGAATACTTTTTGCAGCATCTGTAATAGCCTCAAAAGCTTCCTTAGTTATATCAATTTCATTGTGAACGAATTTCTTTGCATTTTTATCCCACGCTTTATCTATGGAGGATTTAATTACCCCTTTAAAATTTTTCATAGCTTCGTCTATTGGTTTAGCTATATTTTCACGAGCATCTTTCATCGATTTTTCAAAACCATCTGCTTCAATTTCTTTTAGACCTTCATTTATATCAATTCCCATTTTTTTTAAGTGAGTTTGAACAAATTCATCATTTTTCAAGAATTGTTTTAAACCATCCATATCCTTAATATTATCAAATGCTTCTCTGGCCTTTTTCATTTGTTCATAATCTTTTACAAAATCATTATCACCAACTTTTTCTAAGAACTTATTTTCAGTTTTTTTCAAAAAACTATCAGTTGGAGCACCGTCTTTTAAAAATGGTCTTGAATACCATCCTGCCGCAGCACCCGCACCGCCGCCTGCCAAGGCTGCCCCTGCTGCATATAAACCTGCATTATTATTTGAATTGTTAACACCTTCTACTGCCATTTAAATTTTCCTTTCTACTATACACGCTACCACTTGCTTTTATTAAAACAGAAAGGCGGAAACTTTTGCTACAGGCGTAGAAAGGCTATGCTATGCTATGCTATGCTATGAGCGATTATACAAGGGTTTCCAGCTTTGTAAAATTTTGTTAAGTTATTGTTACATGGGGAAAAAGTCGTTAAGACGGTAAGACGTTAAGTTCATTTCAGTGTGCTACGTGCGTGAAACATATACCAGTATCTTTTAAGTCTTCACCAATGCCTTCTGACAGGGCTACGTGCGTAAAACATATACCAGTATCTCTTAAGTCTTCACCAATGCCTTCTGACAGGGCTACGTGCGTAGCACCTTATTCACCTATTCACTTATTTACTTATTCACTTTTAATTATTTTATATTATAATATATTTATTGGAGGATTAAATGTACGGAATAATTTTAGCCGGAGGCTCCGGCAGCAGACTATGGCCACTTTCAAGAGAACTTTATCCAAAACAATTGTTAAATTTAAATTCTGATAAAAGTTTGTTACAATCTACTTTTGAAAGATTAGAAAACTGTGTTGATAAAATCGTAAGTATAACGAATACAAAACACGCTTCAAATGTTCGCATGCAGCTTTCTGAACTTACAGAAAATCCTGTTGTGTTATCAGAACCTGTCGCAAAAAACACTGCTCCGGCAATTATTCTTGCAACAAAATATATTATGCAAAAATCTAATTCTGATCCAGTTATTTTAGTTGTTCCGTCTGATCATTTAATAAAAGATAATGAAAAATTTCTTTCAACTGTTAAAAAAGGGGAAAAACTTGCTGAACAGGGTTATATTGTAACTTTTGGTATTAAACCGGATTATCCTGAAACCGGTTACGGATACATTAATACAAATGATAAAATTGATGATGGATACAAGGTAAAAGAATTTGTTGAAAAGCCAAATGTGGAAACTGCAAAAAAATATTTGCATGCCGGAACATATTTCTGGAACAGCGGAATTTTCATGTTTAAAGCATCAACTTTATTGAATGAAACAATAAAGCATGCCCCTGATATAGCAAAAGTTTCAGAAGAATTTGATTTTTCAAATAGTTCAGAAATTCCATTTATAAACTTTGATAAAATGCCATCTATTTCAATAGATTATGCAATAATGGAAAAATCCGATAAAATTGCACTTGTAAAACTGATGAGTGACTGGAATGATTTAGGTTCATGGCAATCTATCTATGACACTAGCAAGAAAGATGAAAATGGAAATGTTTTTGTTGGGCATGTTTTGGATGAAAATTCAAAAAATTCTTTTGTCTATTCATCTTCAAAACTTGTGGCGACAATCGGACTTGAAGATACAGTTATTGTTGAAACCGAAGATGCAATTTTGGCTTGTAAAAAAGACCGAACACAAGATGTTAAACATATATATGAAACATTAAAACAACAAAATGATAATACACATCTTGTTCATAAAACAGTTTACCGACCCTGGGGATTCTATACAGTAATTGCTCAAGGAGAAGGATTTATGACAAAAATAATTCATGTAAATCCCGGTCAAAAATTATCTGTTCAATCACATAATTTTAGAAGTGAACATTGGGTAGTATTATCAGGAACTGCAAAAGTAATTTTAGAAAACAAAGATTTTATTTTATCACCCGGTCACAGCGTTGATATTCCATTAAAAGCAATTCATTCGCTGCAAAATCCATATAAAGATGATTTAGAAATTATTGAAGTCCAAAAGGGAAACCCGCTAATTGAAGAAGACATCGTACGTTACGAAGATATGTATGGCCGAGTTTAGTGGCACCCTCACCCGTCCTTCGGACACCCTCTCCCAAAGGTAGAGGGAAAATTAATTCAATATTGTTCGGCAGGGCTATGTGCGTAGCACCTCCCGCAAGGGGCGAAGGAAAAGTATTGTGCGTAGCACTGATACGAACTTATCGTCTCATCGTCTTAACGTCCTAAAGATTATGCATTATACCGCTTGAAAGATTTTTCTATGTTTTTAGATATTGTATTTTTTACTGTGTCGTATTCGGTTGTGAGAGAAGAAATTTCTGTATCAAGATTTTTCATTTTCAAATCTAGCATTTCTTCTT
>CATLEG010000082.1 GCA_949915775.1 uncultured Candidatus Melainabacteria bacterium
AATTTTGGTTAAAAAAAATTGCGTGACAATGGACATACGGATGCTATGCTATGCTATGCTATGAGCAATTATAGCAAGGGTTTCCAGGTTTTTAAATACGAATTTACATTTCGTTACAATTAACAATCTATAACATGAATTTAAGAAAACATTGACAAAACGATTGTATTTGAGCGCTTTAGTTAGTAGAATGCAATTAATTGCACTTTACAAGTATAAAGAATATTATATGTTATATATATTGTTTTATTATATTTACATGATATAAACTACACAGTGGAGGTATAAATTATGATTAGCACAAAAAAAGATATTGATTGGAGCAGTCTTGGTTTTGGTTATGTAAAAACTGATTACAGATATGTTTCAAATTTTAAAGATGGCAAATGGGATGAAGGTTTTTTATCAACTGATGAAACTGTTACTATACACGAAAGTGCCGGTGTATTACAATACGCACAAACATGTTTTGAAGGCATGAAAGCTTATAGAACAGTTGATGGAAGTGTTGTTTGCTTTAGACCTGATTTAAATGCACAAAGAATGGCAGATACTTGTATGAGACTTGAAATGCCTGTTTTTTCACAAGAAAGATTTCTTGATGCTGTAGAAAAAGTTGTAAAAGCTAATTTAGATTTTGTTCCTCCATACGGTTCAGGAGCCTCTTTGTATTTAAGACCTTATATGTTCGGAACTAACGCAGTAATCGGAGTTAAACCTGCTCAAGAATTTCAATTCAGAATTTTTGCAACACCTGTAGGCCTTTACTTTAAAGGCGGAGTTAAACCAATTTCACTTAGAGTTCCAGATTTTGACAGGGCTGCTCCGAGAGGTACAGGACATATTAAAGCCGGCCTAAACTATGCAATGAGTTTACACCCGATTGTTGATGCTCATAATCAAGGCTTTAACGAAAACATGTATTTGGATTCCAAAACAAGGACAAATGTCGAAGAAACAGGCGGCGCAAACATTATTTTTGTAACCAAAGACAATACTGTTGTAACTCCAAAATCTGATACAATTTTACCATCAATTACAAGACGTTCTTTAATGTATGTTGCAGAACATTACCTTGGGTTGAAAGCAGAAGAACGAGTTGTACCATTTGAAGAAGTAAAAACATTCAAAGAATGTGCCCTATGCGGAACAGCAGCTGTTTTATCTCCGGTTGGCAGAGTCGTCAATAAAGACGAAGAAATTATTTTTGGTATGGATAAAATGGGGGAAATAACCCAAAAACTTTACGACACTTTAACCGGTATACAAATGGGCAGAATAGATGCCCCGGAAGGTTGGATTAGAAAGATAAAATAATTATATATAGTGTATATATAACACTAAATGTTAAGCGTTCGGTTTTCCTTAAAAATCGGACGCTTTATTTATTATAGGTATTTTTAGAAAAATAATTGTAAACTTTCTTAAATTTAATAGCAAAAAACTTTTTCCTTTGTTTTAAAATAAATGTAGAAAACATAATTTTTGGTGAAAAAGATGATAATTAACTCAGTACAACGTGATATTGTCCTTAGACAGGGCACTTCCGGGCTCCGTTCGAAGTCTTATAAAGAGAAGAACGAGCAAAACATGTATGATAGAGGATATAGTGCAGAATATTGCGGCAGTTTTACGGGAAAGAGTAAACCTGCCGCAACTTTTTTGGATAAAATTCTCTCAAGTAATTGGTTTGGAAAATTCTCTGAATACTCATATAAACATAATATTTCAACAAGCTCACTTATAGCACTTGTTCTGGCAGGCATTATGAGACCGGCAACTATTATGTCATTACCTGGTAAAAAAGACAAAGAAGATAAAATTTATGCTTCCGGTCATGCAATGGCTTCAGGAATTATTGGTTTTATAGTTTCAACAGCTATAACAAGTCCGTTTGATGAATCAATTAAGAAAGTATTTGATAAAAACAGTAAGTTTACACGCGGCAAATTTAAAGCAATAAATGAAAAGATTGCAGAACTTAATATAAAAAAAGAAGCAGGAACTATAACAAAAGAAGCTAAAAAAGAATTAAAATCACTAATAAGAAAACGTGATGCACTAAATACTTTTGTTAAAAATATTCCGGACTGGCTCATTGGAATTCCAAGAGCAATGTTAACAATTGCATTAATTCCGCCAATTTTGAAATACGTTTTTGGCTTAGAAAAAAAGAAAAAGAAACCGGAATCACAACAAATTCAAGAGCAACCTAAAATGAATTTTATAACCAAAGATATATTCAAAAACATTAAAGGAGGTGTTCAATAATGGCACTATCACCTTTAAACTACAATAATTATAACAACTATAATAACAATAGACAAACTTTTAACGGCAAAGGTTTAGATAAAGCTGAAAAATTAATGTCACAATCAGGCAGCCAAACTTCAGGTTTATTTGCACCATTAGAAAAACAATATGATAAATTTACAGATGCTATTGCCGATAAATTCACTTCTAGATTTGTTAATTTTGGCCCATTAACCTGGCTTTCTGAAAAATTAAAAAATACTAATAATTTATTACAACACTGCTTAACAGTTGGCGCTGTTTTAACAAGCGGACTTTATATGCAAAGGACATATACTAATAAAGATTTAGATGAAGACAGAAGAAATACGCTTGTTGTAAACCAGGGATTAACATTAATATTATCAACTATTGGCGCTTATGCACTTGATAAATATATTAAAAGCTGGTGGGAAAATGTAACTGCCAGATTTGCAGGACATCTTTTGAACGATCAAGACTTTTACACTAAATTTAAAAATCAAAAAGATGCAATAATTGCAGAAAACAAAAAACTTAAAGCACAAAAAGCTGAATTAAAACCATTACCAGATCTTGAGAAATTAATTACAAAACATTCATATTTCAAATCTCTCAGCGAAGAAAATGCGACATCTTTAATTAATAAAACTAAAGGTATGGGACTTTTAAGAACAATGATAGTATTTGGATTTGTATACAGATACTTTGTTCCGGTAGTAGTTACAAAACCCGCAAACAAACTTTGCGATATGTATTTGCAAAAGAAAAAAGAACAAAATACTCAAAAAGCATAACAAAAAAAGCCATCATATGATGGCTTTTTTTAATATATCAACCTGAATAACGCGAAAAATCATAATATTAGGGGGGAAATGGCACCCTGCAAAACTTGTCATTCTGAGCAAAGAATCTCAATTTACCCCTCACCCTAGCCCTCTCTTGAAAAGGGATGGACTAAATAGCATTTTTTCTATTTACAGTATTTGCACTGCTTGAAAAATAAAAAATTTTATAATATATTACAGATGGAGTGACATGTGGAAAAAGATTATCTGGAATCAATAGCGAATAAATGTAATCTTTTTGATGAATCTGATACAAAATCAGTTGTTCAAAAAATTCAGGCGCTTGATGAAGTTTATGAATACGATAATCTTATTGAGATTTATAATTATTTTTTAACAGTATCTAAAAATCCGGAAATTTTGATGAATATTATTCAATGCTGTGATAGATTTAGAGATAAATCATCATTAAGTCCACTTTTAGATTTGTTGTTGATGAAAAATCAGGAATTAAACAAAGACACTTTCATCAACGTAAGAGCAATGTGTGCAAAAGCAATAGCTAATTTAAAAGAAACTTCTGCTGTAACTCCGCTTTTATATTGCTTAAATAATAAAGACGAAAACTATAAAGTACGCCTTGCATGCGCCGATGCACTCGGTAGAATCGGCGACAGATATGCTGTTGCTCCTTTAATTGAAGTTGTAAAAGATGAAGGCGAAAAATCAGTTTATCTAAGAGAATCAGCAGCTTCAGCGCTCGGTATGCTCGGTGATATTCGTGCCGTAGATCCGCTTGTTAGTATTCTTGAAACTCAAAAGGGAATATGGGATAAATTTACTTTTCTAAAAGAACGTATAATAGAAGCACTTGGAAAATTAAAACTTAACGATAATGAAAGAGTTTTCAATGCATTAAAAAATTCATTAATCGACGAATCACCTCAGGTAAGAATAAATGCATTAGAAGCTATAATGGAAAGCGAAAATCCAAATGCTGTTGAAACAATTAAAACTTGCCTTTATAAAGATAAAGACGAAGAAGTGAAAAAAAATGCGATGATTGCTTTATATAATCTTATTGGACGTGAAATTCTTGATGAAGTTGCAAACAGTTGTGAATTTTCGGACAGTTTAAAAATTGAAGCTGTTTCAATGATTTCGGAGTATGAAGAAGATGAATAAAGGCATTATTTTAATTTCAGGCGGACTTGACTCTCTTGTAAGCTTAGGGTTAGGGATTGAACAATACGAAATAAAACTCGGATTAACATTTGATTACGGTCAAAAATCTGCTGAGTATGAAATAAAAGCATCAAAAAAAATTTGTGATTATTACAAAATAAAACACAAAATTATTAATTTAGATTGGCTAAAAGAAGTAACACATACTGCACTTGTTAGCAGCAATGAACTTCCGAAAGAGATGGATAAAAATTCTGCAAAAGCAGTCTGGGTACCCAATCGTAATGGTTTATTTTTAAATATTGCCGGAGCAATTGCTGATGGAGAAAATTTTGATTATATTTTAATCGGCGCAAATAAAGAAGAAGCTCAAACTTTTTCGGACAATTCAAAAGATTTTATTGATAGCATTAATAAAGAATTTAAATTTTCTACTCAAAAAAAACCGGAAGTTATTGCACCCTTGCTAAATTTTGATAAAAATGATATAGTAAAACTTGCATTAGATAATCATATTCCGCTTGAACTCGTTCACAGCTGTTATGCAAAAGGTGAAAAACATTGCGGCAAGTGCGAATCATGTAAAAGATTAAAAAATGCACTCAAAAATAACAATGACGAATATTACATAGGAAAATTATTTTGAAAACTAAATTAGCAGAACAAAATATAAAATATGAAGGCTGGCAGCTTTGCCCGCATTGGATTTATAAAAATTTTAAAATTCAGGGAGATGCCATTGTTGGCTTTATCGGCGAATGCGAAGTTAAATTAACAGAAATGGTAGACATTGAAGATGTAATAAATAATGAACCTATTTATAGCAAATCTATGCTGAGTTTTATTTCTGAACAGTTTAATATCGGACTTGTAGAAGGCGTTTTCAGACAGAGATTATTAATTTGTACAATAAAAGAAGTATTAGAAAAACGCGGATTTAAAATAATTAGAAATGGAGACGATTTATTTTTTGACGGCAAAAAATTAACTGTTTCTATTGCGACTAAATCACAAACATCAGTTTTGATTCATACCGGCATCAACATAGATTCTACCAATGCACCGGTTAACGCAAGCGGCTTAACAAGCGAACTTGGAATAACTGATATTGAAAATTTTGCAAAAGAAGTTATGAATAATTACGCAGAAGAAATTGATGATATAATTATGGCATCAACAAAAGTCAGAGGTGTATAATGAACGAAGATTTACAAAAAACTTCCCATATAAGTTATAAAGAATATCAAAAAAAAGTTACCAAAAAGCCTAATGAAGGAATTGCGATTTTTGTATCCGCATTTTTCATTCTGCTGTTATTGTTTTTAGGAATTGCAAAACAGATTTCTCCTGAAATTGATGTTACAATTGGGGATGACAATGCAAAACAATCTCAAGAAGAACAAAAATCAGAAATTGATGAACGTTTAAAACTACTTCAAATGGAAGATAAAGATATGTTTGCTGAAGAACTTGATGAAAAAGTTGTTATTCCTGAAGAAAAGAAAAAAGAAGAAGAGCCAAAACCAAAATCTGAAGAACCAATAACCTTAATCGAAAAAGAAGCAACACCAACACCGGCAGAAACTGCATCACCAGCTCCAAAAGTTCAACCTGCCGCAGTATCAAAAGTTGTAGTAGGCTATTATGCTTCAAAAGAGCAGGCAGAAGTTGCCAAAGGAATCATAATGGAATCAGGTTTAAATATTTCTCCATTTGTGAGAAGTATTGGCGGTGCGTATACAATTCAAGTCGGTTCTTATTCGACACGAGAAAAAGCTCAAAGTGTTGTAAATGACTTACTTAGAAATAATTATCCTGCAAGAATAATTTCTGAATAGTCATACCCTTGACAAACAGCGAAAAATCGGAAATAATAAGATAGAAGAAGTACGGAAGTTTGGAAGTCAAGAGGTCAGGCTATTAAAGGTGCTTCGCACAAAAATAAGTCTCTGGCTTGTCATCTTCTTGCCCTCTGAGCAACTATGGAGGTAAATATATGTTTAACAAAACTTCACACATCGCCCCCCCCCCATCGGCCGTTTAGCAAGGATTTTCGACTGGTTATGGTGTAAAATTTTCGTCATCCTGAGCAAAGCGAAGAATCTCAAACTAGCCCCCTCCCTAGCCCTCCCCCACAGGAGAGGGAACATTACTATATCCCCTCTACCTCTGGGAGAGGGTAGAATTCTCAACGAGCTTGCGAGTTGTAAGAATTCGGGTGAGGGTGCTTTCACCTTAGCCAAAGTTTTTTCACCCTGTCGGAAGGTTAAATTAAACTTTGGGTTTACTCTGGCGGAAGTCCTAATCACCCTCGGCATAATCGGGATTGTGGCGGCGCTGACTATTCCGGTAATAACCGCAAAAATTCAAGAAAAAATACTGATAAGTCAAGCGAAAAAGGCATATTCTTTAATAACTAATACTGTTAATAAATGGTGCGCTGATAATGGAAGTATTGGTGATTATTCTGCATTCTGGTTATCTATCGAAGACACAAACATAAACGATAATTATTATAAACTGTTGTAAGAATTAACCAAAGAAATGAATGTCATTGAAATTTGCTCATCTAATGATATACAGAAAAACAAATGCGGTGGAGATTATACTACAAATGCTGATTTCACTACATCTACTAACAGAGCTGCCTCGTTACGTATTGCAAGAGCAGTCTTGAATAACGGCATGATAATAAGTCTTTCTAACCAAACAGTAACCAGTAAAAGCTGTTATAACACTAATACTACGAATGGAATTACTAGCTCATCAGATATATGCGGATTTATTGTATTTGATGTAAACGGTGCTAAAGGGCCAAACAAAACCGGATATGATTATTTCGAAATTGCATATCAACCTCAAAAATTTAGTTCAAGATGGTTCACAAGAGGAAATCTTGAATACGCAATTATTAATGACAAATTACATCCTGACAATTAGTAACACACAATTTTTCTTATTTACATTTTTTGTTAAAAAAGACCGATTTTAAACCGGTCTTTTTTCTTAAAAATAGTTCCAAAACCCAATGTATCGGGTGGAGCGGCCTATATAGTTAATCTATAAATTAACTCCGATGCCCAATGGGCCATGTGCGTAAAACTTATACTGATATCTTTTAAGTTTTCACCGATATTTACCGGCAGGGCTACGTGCGTAAAACTTATACTGATATCTTCTAAGTTTTCACCGATATTTACCGGCAGGGCTACGTGCGTAGCACTAGCCTTTGATTTGGCTCATTACTTCATCAGCAAAGTTTTCTTGACGTTTTTCAAGACCTTCACCAAGCATATATCTTGTGAATGCTTTTACTGTCAATTTACCTTCAATCAATTGTCCAACAGTTACGTCAGGGTTTTTGATAAACGGTTGTTCTAAAAGAACTTTACCAGCCATAAGTTTGTTTACTCTGCCTTCAACAATTTTAGCTCTGATTTGTTCAGGTTTTTTCAACAAGTCTTCTTTACCCATTTCGATTTCAGTTTCGTGATCGATTACTGATTGAGGAATTTCATCTCTTGTAATGAATTCAGGAGCTGAAGATGCGATGTGTAAACAAATGTCGTTTAGCAATTCATCATCTTTTTTGTCAGCTTGAACTAAAACGCCGATTTTGCCGTTGTGAACGTAAGATGCTGTAGCACCTTCGTAACGAACAAATCTTCTGAAAGTGATTTTTTCGCCGATAGAAGCGATTTTTTCTTTAATAACTTCAGAAATAACTTTTCCACATTTTGGACAAGTTGAAGCTAATAGTGCATCAACATCAGCAGGATTTGAAGAAGCAACGATTTCTGCAAGACCAGCTGTTAATTCTTTGAATTCTTCGTTTTTAGCAACGAAGTCTGTTTCGCAGTTAACTTCAACCATAGCACCTGCATTGTCAAGGATAGCTGTTGCAACTAAACCTTCAGCTGCAATTCTGCCCATTTTTTTATCAGCAGAAGCCATACCTTTTTGACGAAGTACGTCCATTGCTTTTTCCATATCACCGTCAGTTTCAACAAGAGCTTTTTTAGCATCCATCATGCCTG